>NZ_JBIVXV010000002.1:0-238295 GCF_044769385.1 Streptomyces sp. NPDC090445
GGGCGGCATCATCGCCTGGCGGGACGCGGGCGCCCCGCTGGTGCGCGACTGATGGCCGCCCCGCCGACCCCGCCCCCCC
The DNA here is from genome assembly GCF_044769385.1 of Streptomyces sp. NPDC090445. Taxonomy (NCBI): domain Bacteria; kingdom Bacillati; phylum Actinomycetota; class Actinomycetes; order Kitasatosporales; family Streptomycetaceae; genus Streptomyces; species Streptomyces sp. NPDC090445. The sequence continues at coordinate 80 of NZ_JBIVXV010000002.1, forward strand.
CCCCCCCCCCCCCCCCCCCCCCCCGGCCGCCCCCCCCCCCCCCCCCCCCCCGGACTCTTATCCGACACGCACATCGGAGGCCCTGCGGTGCACGAACTGCCGCAACAGCTGGCCAACGGCCTGTCCCTCGGTGCCCTCTATGGCCTCATCGCCATCGGGTACACCATGGTCTACGGCATCGTCCAGCTCATCAACTTCGCCCACGGCGAGATCTTCATGATCGGGGGCTTCGGCGCCCTCACCACCTACACCGCACTCCCGAGCGGAACCTCGCTCCTGGTGGCGATACCCCTCATGATCCTCGGAGGCGCCCTCGCCTCCGTCGCCGTGGCGACCGCGGCGGAACGCTTCGCCTACCGGCCACTGCGCAGCGCCCCCCGCCTGGCACCCCTCATCACCGCCATCGGCCTCTCGATCGCGCTCCAGCAGCTCGTCTGGCAGTTCTACCCGGACGCCAAGAAGGCCGTGAGCTTCCCCGAGTTCACCGGCAAGGCGTTCCAGATCACCGACAGCCTCTCCATCCAGCGCGCGGACGCCTTCGTCCTGGCCCTCGCCCCGCTCTGCATGCTCGCCCTCGGCGTCTTCGTCTCCAAGAGCCGCAGCGGCCGCGCCATGCAGGCCACCGCCCAGGACCCCGACACCGCCAAGCTCATGGGCATCAACACCGACCGCATCATCGTCATGGCCTTCGCCATCGGTGCCGCGTTCGCCGCCGTCGCCGCCGTCGCCTACGGCGTCGACAAGGGCCAGATCAACTTCGAGATGGGCTTCATCCTCGGACTCAAGGCCTTCACCGCAGCCGTCCTCGGCGGCATCGGAAACATCTACGGCGCCATGGTCGGCGGCGTCGTCCTCGGCCTCGCCGAGTCGCTCTCGATCGCCTACATCGAGGACATCCCGGGCATGCAGCAGCTCGGCGGTGGAGCCTGGGCCAACGTCTGGGCCTTCGTCCTCCTCATCGTCGTCCTCCTCGTGCGGCCCCAAGGCCTGCTCGGCCAGCGCGTCACGGATCGGGCGTGAGAACCATGACCACCAACGAAGCCACCCTCAGCCCCACCGCGGCCGAGAAGGCCGGCAACAGCACCACACTGCTGTACGCCATCACCGGCGGCTCCCTCCTCACCGTCGTCAGCGCCTTCCTCGCCTGGACGTGGACCTCCGCCTTCCCCGGCGACCTCACCTTCTACGGCAACCCGGCGCCGCTCCAGCTCCTCACGCTCATCGGCGCCCTGCTGACCGGCCTCTACGCCCTCGCCGCCCTCGGCACCAAGGGCCTCGGCTGGCTCGCCCCCAAGGGCAGCACCAAGGCCCTGCGGTTCCTCGCCCTCGGCGCCGCGGCCACCACCTGGTTCACCGCCGCCGCCATCTGCGTCGAACTCGGCGGCATCGTCAACCTCGAACCCGGTGCCTACCTCGCCCTCGTCGGCTCCCTGATCCCGGCCCTCGCCGCGTTCAAGCTCACCGACGACACCCGCAAGGCCGCCGCCACCACCGCGAAGCTGCCCTCCTGGGCCGAGATCCTGATCATCGTCGGCGTCTACGCCCTCGCCCTCTACGTGATCACCTTCGGCATCGACACCGATGACAAGGAACCGCAGCTCTTCATCGCGTACCTGATCACGGTCAGCCTCGCCGCCACCGGCCTCATCAAGTCCGGTGTCACCGACCGCTTCGCCGAGATCACCGCGAACCACCGCCAGGTCGCCCTCATCGCGACCATGGCCGCCTTCGTCGCCTTCCCCCTCATCCAGCAGAGCGGCGACACCTACACCCTCATCGCGGTCAACATCCTGATCTTCGCGACCGTCGCCCTCGGCCTCAACGTCGTCGTCGGCCTCGCCGGCCTCCTCGACCTCGGCTACGTCGCCTTCCTCGGCGTCGGCGCCTACACCGCCGCCCTGGTCTCCGGAAGCACCGCATCCGCCTTCGGCCTCCACCTCCCCTTCTGGGCCGCCGTCATCGTCGGCGCCCTCGCCTCCCTGGTCTTCGGCGTCGCCATCGGCGCCCCGACCCTCCGCCTGCGCGGCGACTACCTCGCCATCGTCACCCTCGGCTTCGGAGAAATCTTCCGCATCGCCATGGGCAACCTCGACGGCACCTCCGGCCCCCAGATCACCAACGGCCCCAACGGCATCCCCAACATCCCCCACCTCGACCTCTTCGGGTGGAACTTCGGGGAAGCCCACACCGTCCTCGGCATCACCCTCGGCGCCTACGCCAACTACTACCTCCTGATGCTGCTGGTCATGGCCCTGGTCATCGTGGTCTTCGCCCGCGCCGGCAACAGCCGCATCGGACGCGCCTGGATCGCCATCCGCGAAGACGAGACCGCCGCCGAAGCCATGGGCATCAACGGCTTCCGCGTCAAGCTCATCGCCTTCGCCCTCGGCGCCACCCTCGCCGGCCTCGCCGGCACCGTCCAGGCCCACGTCAACACCACGGTCGTCCCCGAGAACTACGTCTTCGCCGGACCCGTGCCCCCCAACTCCGCGTTCCTCCTCGCCGCCGTCATCCTCGGCGGCATGGGAACCATCCGCGGACCCATCCTCGGCTCCGCACTCCTCTTCCTGATCCCCGCGAAGCTGCAGTTCCTCCAGGACTACCAGCTCCTCGGATTCGGCATCGCCCTCATCCTGCTCATGCGCCTGCGCCCCGAAGGCCTCATCGCCGACAAGCGCGCACAGCTCGAGTTCCACGACGACACCGCCGACCAGGCTCCCACCGACCTGGCCACGGCCAAGGCGGGTGCGTGAACACCATGACGACCACCACCGACACCACCACCAAGCCCGCCGCCGCCCCGGCCGGCGAGACGGTCCTCCAGGCCAGCGGCGTCACCATGCGCTTCGGCGGCCTCACCGCCGTCAAGGGCGTCGACCTCCAGGTCAACTCCGGCGAGATCGTCGGTCTCATCGGCCCCAACGGCGCCGGCAAGACCACCTTCTTCAACTGCCTCACCGGCCTGTACGTCCCCACCGAGGGCACCGTCAGCTACAAGGGCACCGTCCTGCCGCCCAAGCCGCACCTGGTCACCAAGGCAGGCATCGCCCGCACCTTCCAGAACATCCGGCTCTTCGCCAACATGACCGTGCTGGAGAACGTCCTCGTCGGACGCCACACCCGCACCAAGGAAGGCCTCTGGTCCGCCCTCCTGCGCGGCCCCGGCTTCAAGAAGGCCGAAGCCGCCTCCGAGGCCCGCGCCATGGAACTCCTCGAGTTCATCGGCCTGGAGCACAAGGCCCAGCACCTGGCGAAGAACCTCCCCTACGGCGAGCAGCGCAAGCTCGAAATCGCCCGCGCCCTCGCCAGCGACCCCGGCCTCCTGCTCCTCGACGAGCCCACCGCCGGCATGAACCCGCAGGAAACCCGCGCCGCGGAAGAGCTCATCTTCGCCATCCGCGACAAGGGCATCGCCGTCCTCGTCATCGAGCACGACATGCGGTTCATCTTCAACCTCTGCGACCGCGTCGCCTGTCTCGTCCAGGGCGAGAAGCTCATCGAGGGCACCGCCTCCGAGGTCCAGGGCGACGAGCGCGTCATCGCCGCCTACCTCGGCGAACCCTTCGAGCCCCCGGCGACCGAAGCCGAGGCCGAGGCCGAGGCCGAGGCCCCCAAGGCTGAGGCCGAAGCCCCGGCCGCCGAGGCCGAGGCCGAGGAGACCGAAGCCCCCGCGGCCGAGGCCACCGAGGCGACGGACACCGACACGGCGGAAGCCGAGGCGACGGAAGCCGCCGACACCACGGACGCCGACACGGCCGAGGCGACGGACACGGAGACGGAGGCCGACACCCCGGACGCCCCCGCCCCGGCCCCGGCCGCCGACACCGAGGCGGCAGCCGCGGACAGCACCACCAGCAAGGACGGAGAAGCCAAGTGACCGCACTCCTCGAGGTCAACGACCTCAAGGTGGCCTACGGCAAGATCGAAGCCGTCAAGGGCATCTCCTTCACCGTCGAAGAAGGCCAGATCGTCTGCCTCGTCGGCACCAACGGCGCCGGCAAGACGACCACCCTGCGCACCCTGTCCGGACTCATCAAGCCCCGGTCCGGCAGCATCACCTTCGACGGCCAGCCCCTCGGCTCGGTCCCCGCCCACAAGATCGTCTCCCTGGGCCTCGCCCACTCCCCCGAGGGACGCCACATCTTCCCCCGGCTGACGATCGCCGAGAACCTCCAGCTCGGAGCCTTCCTCCGCAGCGACAAGGACGGCATCGAGAAGGACATCCAGCGCGCCTACGAGATGTTCCCCATCCTGGGCGAACGCCGCAAGCAGGCCGCCGGCACCCTCTCGGGCGGTGAGCAGCAGATGCTCGCCATGGGACGGGCCCTCATGTCCCGCCCCAAGCTCCTCATGCTGGACGAGCCCTCCATGGGTCTCTCCCCGCTGATGATGCACAAGATCATGGCCACCATCGCCGAGCTCAAGTCCACGGGCACCACCATCCTGCTCGTCGAGCAGAACGCCCAGGCCGCCCTCTCGCTGGCCGACCAGGCCCACGTGATGGAGATCGGCAAGATCGTGCTCTCGGGCACCGGCCAGGAGCTCCTCCACGACGAGGAGGTCCGCAAGGCCTACCTCGGCGAGGACTGACCCCCGCCGCACACCGCACCATGCGTGAGGCCCGCCACCGGATCCATCCCGGTGGCGGGCCTCACGCATTGCGTGCCGTGCACGCAGACGGGGCGGACTACCCCTTGCCGGCGTTCTTCTTCTCCTCGGCGTCCTCGATGACCGCCTCCGCGACCTGCTGCATCGACATGCGCCGGTCCATCGACGTCTTCTGGATCCACCGGAACGCCGCCGGCTCCGTCAGCCCGTACTGCGTCTGCAGGATGCTCTTCGCCCGGTCCACCAGCTTCCGGGTCTCCAGCCGCAGGGAGAGGTCCGCGACCTCCTTCTCCAGCGCGCGCAGCTCCGCGAAACGGGAGACCGCCATCTCGATGGCCGGCACCACGTCGCTCTTGCTGAACGGCTTCACCAGGTACGCCATGGCCCCGGCGTCCCGGGCCCGCTCGACCAGGTCGCGCTGCGAGAACGCGGTCAGCATCAGGACCGGCGCGATGGACTCCTGGGCGATCTTCTCCGCGGCGGAGATCCCGTCCAGGACGGGCATCTTCACGTCGAGGATGACGAGGTCGGGCCGGTGCTCACGGGCCAGCTCGACGGCGCTCTGGCCGTCGCCGGCCTCGCCGACCACCGAGTAGCCCTCTTCCTCCAGCATCTCTTTGAGGTCGAGACGGATGAGCGCCTCGTCCTCGGCGATGACGACGCGCGTCGTCAGCGGCGGAACGTGCGACTGGTCGGCGTCGGGCGTGGGCGTCGACTCGTGCTCGGCGGTCACGTGTGCTCCTCCTTGCGGGCATATCAAGCTCCCCTGAGCCTACCTAGCTACGGTATGGTGGTGTCCCGTAGGGCTCCCCCGAGCCTTCGTTTCTTAGGCCCCAGTACTCCAACCGGTTAGAGAGGCCGCTCTCAAACAGCGGACAGTGTGGGTTCGAATCCCACCTGGGGCACTTTGCTTAGATTCCATGGTCACGTGAAATTTGCGTGACCATCACTCGTTCCGGGGAAAGACCCCCATTTCGAGCCATCTGCCGCATCCATCTGAGCCAATGTCGCGCACATGTACGACATCGCCACCCGTCGACGAGCCCTCGCTCTCGTGGAGCAAGGTCGCAGCCTGAACTCGGTGAGCACGGAGACAGGCATCTCCCGTTCGGCACTCCGCGCCTGGAAGATCCGTATCGAGCCGCTCTCCCGCATGGCGCGGACCGCCGAGTGCTCCGGACCCGCCGATCAGGCGGCCTACGTCTATCTGCTCGGTCTCTATCTCGGGGACGGCTGCATCAGCCCGCACCCGCGCGGCGGCCATCACCTGCGTATCGCCTGCGCGGACGCCTGGCCGGGCCTGATCGAACTATGCCGGGCAGCGATGGCCGCCGTCCGCCCGGACAACCGGGTCTACATCCTGAAGCGACCCGGCTGTGTGATGGTGACCAGCTTCGGACACCACTGGACGTGCCTGTTCCCCCAGCACGCTCCGGGCAAGAAGCACGACCGCCGCATTCACCTGCGGCCTTGGCAGCAGGCTCTGGTCGACGCCCACCCCTGGGCCTTCGTCCGCGGACTGATCCACTCCGACGGCTGCCGGATCACCAACTGGACCGTCCGCAACGGCAAGCGGTACGAGTACCCGCGCTACTTCTTCACCAACAAGTCGGCGGACATCACCGCCCTCCTGACGACCACCCTGGACCGCCTGGGTGTGAGCTGGACCCGCGCCAACCGGCACAACATCTCCGTCGCCCGCAAAGAGTCCGTGGCGCTCACGGACCTCCACGTCGGGCCGAAGCACTGACCGGCCACGCTTTCCGGATTCCGTCCCTCGGCCGACCATGCGAGCGCCCGTCCGGCACCTCCGGTGTGCTACGGCGGCAAGCACAAGGCGCTGGGCTACTGGGGTCGCGCCGAACTGTGGGACGTCGACACCGGTGTGATGGTCGGTTCCATCGCCACCAACCAGTGGCGGTGGCAGCAGGCGGGCGTGGGCGGGTTGTACGGGCAGCACTACTACCTGCGCGGCACCGGTGGCGACTTCTACGGCGAGGTCTGGAACTAGCGGGCCCCATGCGGGAGGGCGCGACCCCGGCGGCACCATGGCTCGCCGGGGTCGTGCCCGTTCAGGTGTGCTCGATGTCGAATCGCCGCAGGTACCCATCCGGGTGGGGGCGGGGGCGGGCCCGCTGGCTACGGGCGGGCGTAGGAGCCGATGCCGACGAGGCAGTAGACGTATTCGTTGATGGGGACGCCGTTGCGGGTGTAGCGGTGGGAGAAGGCGTACTGGGTTTTGGGGTTGGCGTCGCAGCGGTTCATGTCGGAGGTGAAGGAGAAGCGCTGGATGACGCGGTAGTGGGCGTCGGAGGCGGAGCAGGGGACTTCGTCGACGTCGTTGACGCGGGTGGCGGTGGTGGAGTCGGGGAGGGTGCCGTTGAGGCAGGTGCCTTCGCCGTAGGGGCTGGGGTCGGGGGCTGCGCTGGTGGGGGCGCCGGCGCCGGGGAGGTTGAGGGTGGGGAGCGCGGGCGGTGACCAGGAGGGTGCCGTGGGGGTGGGGGTGGGGCGGCTGCCGGTCGCGGTGGTGTTCGGGTCGTCGTCGTTGTTGGTGAGGGCGATGATGCCGCCGATCAGGCCTGCTGCGATGAGGACGCCGAGGAGGCAGCCGAGGGGGTTGGGCTTCTTCGGGGCGGGGGCGCCGGCTATGCGCACGCGGAGGAGGACTTCGGTGGCGCCGAGTTGGGCGCGGACGAGTTGGCCGTCGCGGGCGGGTGGGACGCGGAGGTCGGCGGTGGTGCCGTTTTGGAGGGGGAGGGTGATGACGACGCCGGCGGCGGCTTGTTGGGGGGTGAGGGTGATGGGGATTTCCTGCTGTGACACCGGCTCCTCCAAGGGTGGGGGGACGTCGGGGATTGTGCCGGGTGCGGGGGTGGTGACGCAGGGATTCCGGTGGAGTGTGGTCGGTTCGGTATGGGCGGGGTGGTGCGGGCAGGGCGGAGTGGTGCGGGTACGGGAACGCCGCCGCCTTCGTGGGGCGGGGGCGTGCAGGGTGCGTGGGTCAGCGGACGGCGTCGCCGATGTGGTGGACGCGGACGAGGTTGGTGGAGCCGCTGACGCCGGGGGGTGAGCCGGCGGTGATGACGACGGTGTCGCCGGGTACGCAGCGGCCGATGCGGAGGAGTTCTTCTTCGACCTGGGCGACCATGGCGTCGGTGGAGTCGACGTGGGGGCCGAGGAAGGTTTCGGTGCCCCAGGTGAGGTTGAGCTGGGAGCGGGTGGCGGGGTCGGGGGTGAAGGCGAGGAGGGGGATGGGTGAGCGGTAGCGGGAGAGTCGGCGGACGGTGTCGCCGCTCTGGGTGAAGGCGACGAGGAACTTGGCGCCGAGGAAGTCGCCGATTTCGGCGGCTGCGCGGGCGACGGCTCCGGCTTGGGTGCGGGGTTTGTTGGTTTCGGTGAGCGGGGGGAGGCCGTTGGTGAGGATGTCCTGTTCGGCGGCTTCGACGATGCGGGACATGGTGGTGACGGTTTCGACGGGGTATTTGCCGACGCTGGTCTCGCCGGAGAGCATGACGGCATCGGTGCCGTCGATGACGGCGTTGGCGACGTCGGAGGCCTCGGCGCGGGTGGGCCGGGAGTTGTCGATCATCGAGTCGAGCATCTGGGTGGCGACGATGACCGGTTTGGCGTTGCGCTTGGCGAGTGTGATGGCGCGCTTTTGGACGATGGGGACGTGTTCGAGGGGCATTTCGACGCCGAGGTCGCCGCGGGCGACCATGATGCCGTCGAAGGCGGCGACGATGTCGTCGATGTTGTCGACGGCTTGGGGTTTTTCGATTTTGGCGATGACGGGGAGGCGTCGGCCTTCCTCGTCCATGATGCGGTGGACGTCTTCGATGTCGCGGCCGGTGCGGACGAAGGAGAGGGCGATGACGTCGGCGCCGGTGCGCAGGGCCCAGCGGAGGTCTTCGGTGTCCTTGTCGGAGAGGGCGGGGACGGAGACGGCGACTCCGGGGAGGTTGAGTCCCTTGTGGTCGGAGACCATGCCGCCTTCGATGACGTGGGTGTGGATGCGGGGGCCGTCGACGGCGGTGACTTCGAGGGTGACGCGGCCGTCGTCGACGAGGATGCGTTCGCCGGGGGTGACGTCGTCGGCGAGGCCGCTGTAGGTGGTGCTGCAGGTGTGGCGGTTGCCGGGGGTGTGTGCGGTGGTGATGGTGAAGGTGTCGCCGCGTTCAAGGAATACGGGTCCTTCGGCGAAGCGGCCGAGTCGGATCTTCGGGCCTTGAAGGTCGGCGAGGATGCCGACGCTGCGGCCGGTTTCGTCGGAGGCCTTGCGTACGCGGTGGTAGCGCTCCTCGTGTTCGGCGTAGGTGCCGTGGCTGAGGTTGAGGCGGGCGATGTCCATTCCGGCTTCGACCAGGGTTTTGATGCGGTCGTAGGAGTCGGTGGCTGGGCCCAGGGTGCAGACGATTTTTGCTCGGCGCATGAGGGGAGCGTATGCCCTACCGGGGGGTAGGTAGTGGGGTCTTGGTGTCTGCTCAACAACCTTTGGCTGAAGGGTTGTTGACAAGTGTTGAATGTGCGTGGGGGTGCTCCGATGAGCACCCCCACGGGCGGTTTCAGAGCCGGGGCGGGGTCATGGTGAAGCGGGCGTTGACCTGGGCGCGGACGGTCTGGCGCTGGGGTTCGAGGTCGAGGGGCGGGGCGGCGGTTTCCTCGGTGCCGGCGAAGGCCATGGAGCGGACGGCGCCGGCGGGGGCGGCGGTGTAGGCGAGGGTGTTCTCGGCGCCTTCGTCGGCGAGTTCGACGAGGGCGGTGAGGTCGGCGCCGAGGGCGGAGGCGTATTCGCGGGCGCGTTGGACGGCTTCGAGGACGGCTTGGCGGCGGGCTTCGCCGTGGGCGGGTGAGGTGGGTCGGAGGGACCACCAGGGGCCGTCGACGTGGGTGAGTTCGAGGTCGGCGAGGCGGGTGGTGAGTTCGCCGAGGGCGGTGAAGTCGCTGAGTTCGGCGGTGATGTGGACGCGGCCGTGGTAGGCGCGGACGCGTTCGCCGCGGCCGTGGCGGGTGAGTTCGGGGGTGATGGAGAAGGCGCCGGTTTCGGTTTTCTCGACGGCTTCGCCGTAGGTCTTGACGAGTTCGAGGACGGCGTTGTTGCGGCGGGTGAGGTCTTCGAGGGCGGTGCGTCGGTCGGTGCCGCGGGCGCTGACGGTGATGCCGATGCGGGCGATTTCGGGGTCGACTTCGAGGAGGGCTTCGCCGCGGACGGCGACGCGGGGGGTGTCGGGGGTGCCGTAGGGCGGGTGGGGGACGGGCTGCGGGGCCGGCTGGGGTGCCTCGTGGGTGGTGGTCATGGCTTCACTGTGGCACTGCTGTCGGCCGGTGGTCATCGGATCGAGATGTGGAGGGGGGTGGTTCGGTTGTTACCGATGAGTCAGAATCTACGCGCGTTGTCAGCTCCTTCAAGACAGCGCCTGAACAGGGGAGATGGCATGGCGTTCGACCGCAGGACGTTTTTGGGGACCTCGGCTGCGACGGGTGCGGCCGTCGCGCTGGCGGGGGCTGCGGCCGGCCCGGCCGCCGCGGCGAGCACGGCCGCCGCGGCGGAGTCGGGTTCGCGGCCGCCGCGGACGTATGCGTTCACGGTGATGGGGACGACCGATCTGCACGGAAACGTCTTCAACTGGGACTACTTCACGGACAAGGAGTTCGACGACAAGGCGCACAACGACGTGGGCCTGGCGAAGATCTCGACGCTGGTGAACCGGGTGCGGGCGGAGAAGGGGCGCTGCAACACGCTGCTCATCGACGCGGGTGACACCATCCAGGGCACGCAGCTGTCGTACTACTACGCGAAGGTGGACCCGATCACGGCGCGCCGTGGTCCGGTGCATCCGATGGCGCAGGCCATGAACGCGATCGGGTACGACGCGGCGGCGCTGGGCAACCACGAGTTCAACTACGGCATTCCGGTGCTGCGGAAGTTCCAGGAGCAGTGTGATTTCCCGCTGCTGGGGGCGAACGCGCTGGATGCGAAGTCGCTGCGGCCGGCGTTCCCGCCGTACAGCATGCACCGGCTGCGGACTCCGCACGGGCGGGACGTGAAGGTGGCGGTGCTGGGTCTGACGAATCCGGGCATCGCGATCTGGGACAAGGCCAATGTGCAGGGGAAGATGACGTTCCCGGGGCTGGAGGAGCAGGCGGCGAAGTACGTGCCGAAGCTGCGGTCGATGGGTGCGGACGTGGTGATCGTGTCGGCGCACTCGGGGTCGAGCGGTACGTCGTCGTACGGTGACCAGCTGCCGTACATCGAGAATGCCGCGGGTCTGGTGGCGGAGCAGGTGCCGGGGATCGACGCGATCCTGGTGGGGCACGCGCACACGGAGATCCCGGAGTACCGGGTGAAGAACAAGGCGACCGGCAAGGACGTGGTGCTGTCGGAGCCGCTGAAGTGGGGGCAGCGGCTGACGCTGTTCGACTTCGAGCTGACGTGGGCGAAGGGCTCGTGGTCGGTGGCGAAGGTGTCGGCGCGGGTGCTGAACTCGAACACGGTCGAGGAGGACCCGGAGATCGTCGGGCTGCTGTCGGACGAGCACCGCAAGGTGGTGGAGTACGTCAACCAGGTGATCGGTTCGTCGACGCAGGCGATGTCGTCGGCGGAGGGTCCGGTGAAGGACGTGCCGATCATCGACCTGATCAACCACGTGCAGGCGGAGACGGTGAAGGGAGCCCTCTCCGGTACGGAGTGGGCGTCGCTTCCGGTGCTGTCGCAGGCGTCGTGCTTCTCGCGGACGGCGGTGATCCCGGCGGGGAAGGTGACGCTGCGGGACGCGGCGGGGCTGTACCCGTTCGAGAACACGCTGGAGGCGCGGGTGCTGACGGGCGCGCAGCTGAAGGACTACCTGGAGTACTCGGCGCGGTACTTCGTGCAGACGGCTGCGGATGCGGTGGTGGATCCGGCGAAGCTGACGAACGCGGAGGGCATTCCGGACTACAACTACGACACGGTGTACGGGCTGGCGTACGGCATCGACATCGCGCAGCCGAAGGGTTCGCGGATCACGGGGCTGTCGTTCCAGGGGAAGCCGGTGGATCCGCAGGCGCGGTTCGTGCTGGCGGTGAACAACTACCGGGCGTCGGGTGGCGGTGCGTTCCCGCACGTGCCGCAGGCGAAGCAGGTGTGGGCGAACTCCGACGAGATCCGTAACACGATCATTTCGTGGGTGAAGGCGAAGGGGACGATCGACCCGTCGCAGTTCGCGTCGGTGGACTGGCGCCTGACCCGGGGCGGCGTGCCGGTGTTCTGATCCCTGCGGGGTGTCAGGGGCAATCGACGAGCGGGAGCAGTTCGACCGGGGGGTGGGGTCGGGTCTGCTCCCGCTGTTCGAGGCCGAAGGTGGTGAAGGTGGTGCGGGCGGGTTCGGGGTAGGGGTTTTTGCCCGTGAGGGTGTTGAGGATGGTGGCGCTGCGTCGGGTGGTGAGGCCGAGGTCGTGGGTGCCGATGCCGTGGGTGTGGCGTTCGGCGTTCTGGACGAAGATGCTGCCGGTGACGGTGGGGGCGAGGACCATGCGGTGGTGTTCGTCGATGCGGGGGCGTCCGGAGGAGTCCTTGCGCAGGTAGGGGTCGAGTCCTGCGAGGAGGCGGGTGAGGGGGCGTTCCCGGTAGCCGGTGGCGAGGATGACGGCGTCGGTGGTGAGGCGGGAGCGGGTGCCCTGTTGGGGGTGTTCGAGGTGGAGTTCGACCTTGGTGGTGGCGACGCGGCCGGCGGTGCGGACGGTGACTCCGGGGGTGAGGACGGTGTCGGGCCGGCCTCCGTGGAGGGTGCGGGTGTAGAGCTCGTGGTGGATGGCGGCGAGGGTGGCGGGATCGATGCCTTTGTGGAGCTGCGATTGGGTGGGGATGAGCTGGTCGCGGACGGGTTCGGGGAGGGAGTGGAAGTAGCGGGTGTAGTCGGGGGTGAAGTGTTCGAGGCCGAGGGTGGAGTGTTCCCTGGGGGTGAAGGCGGGGGTGCGGGTGAGCCAGGTGAGGCGTTCGCGGCCGGTGGGGCGGGCGCGGAGGAGGTCGAGGAAGACTTCGGCTCCGGACTGGCCTGATCCGATGACGGTGATGTGGTCGGCGCCGAGGATGCGGGTGCGGTGGCCGAGGTAGTCGGCGGCGTGGATGACGGGGACGGCGGGGGCGTCGACGAGGGGCCGCAGGGGGTCGGGGACGTGGGGGGCGGTGCCGATGCCGAGGGCGAGGTGCCGGGTGTGGGTGCGGCCGAGGGCTTCGGTTTCGCCGTCGGCGTCGAGGCGGGTGTGGTCGACTTCGAAGAGGTCGCGTTCGGGGTTCCAGCGGACGGCGTCGACCCGGTGGCCGAAGTGGAGTGCGGGGAGGCGGCCGGCGACCCAGCGGCAGTAGGCGTCGTATTCGGCGGTGCGGATGCGGAGCTGCTGGGCGAGGTAGAAGGGGTGGAGCCGCTCGGTGTGCCTGAGGTAGTTGAGGAAGGTCCAGGGGCTGGTGGGGTCGGCGAGGGTGACGAGGTCGGCGAGGAAGGGGCCCTGGAGGGTGGTGCCGTCGAGGAGGAGCCCGGGGTGCCAGCGGAAGTCGCGGCGTTCGTCGTAGAAGGCGGTGGCGAGCTCGCCGGCTCCTTGGGCGGGGAGGCCGTGGGCGAGGGCGGCGAGGGAGAGGTTGCCGGGGCCGATGCCGATTCCGACGAGGTCGAGGGGTGCATCGAGGGGTGCGGTCATCGGTGGTGTCCTCGGGAACGGTCGGGTGGGAGGGGGCCGGCCCTGTGGTGCGGGGCGCCTGGCGCAGGTGCGGCTGCCGCGGTGGCGGCCCGGGCACCCGCCGGGTACAACGACCAGACCCGAATGGGGTAACCGTCGCGAGGACGGGACGCGGACGCGGACAGGGGCACGGACGCGGACAGGGGCACGGGGGCGGGAAGCGGACGGGGCGGGGACGCGGACGGCGCGGGGGCGGGCGGAAAGCGGGCGGCCGCCGCCCGGTGGGTCCGGGCGGCGGCCGCGTGGCGGGGTGCCGGTGGCGGGGGTGCGGGTCAGGGCCGGCGGATGCGGAGGGCGCGGGCGAGGTCGTCGAGCTGGTCGGTGAGGCCGCGGTGGAGGCGGGGGACGAGGTCGGGGTCGGTGAGGGCGGCCTGGCCTGCCGTGAGGTTGTCGGTGTCGACGGCGTGGGCGGGGAAGGCGTACTGGGCGGCGGCCGCGGCGATGGCGGGGCCGCGGCGGGTGGCCAGGGCGATGGCGTCGGGGTAGTAGCGGGGTACGTACGCGTGGACGAGGTCGGCCTGTTCGGGCTGCCAGAAGCCGCGGGCGGTGGCGGTGAAGAGGTAGTTGGACAGGCTGTCGTCGTGGAAGAGGCGGTTCCAGGCGGCGGCCTTGGCTTCGGCGGTGGGCAGGGAGGCCCGGCAGCGGGCGGCGCCCTCCTCGCCGGTGGCGCTGGGGTCGGCGGCGAGGGCGGCGTCGACGGCGGCTTCGCCGACGGCGCCGAGGACGCTGAGCCGGGCGAGGATCCGCCAGCGCAGTTCGGGGTCGAGGGTGGGGCCGCCGGGGACGGTGTCGTCGTCGAGCCAGGCGGTGAGGGTGTCGGGCTGGGTGGCGCTGTCGATGAGGGCGCGTACGGCGGCGAGGCGCATGCCGGGGTCGGTGCCGTCCTCGGTGCGGCGCAGCAGGGCGCGGGTGATGGTGGTGATCGCGGCGAGGGCTGCGGGGCGGTGGTCGGGGGTGAGGTAGTGGTCGGCGATCTTGTCGCGGGCGAAGGTGAGGACGCCCTGGACGATGGCCAGGTCGGCTTCGTGGGGCAGGTGGGTCTCGGCGGTGGCGAGGTAGGCGGCGGGGTCGAGTTCGCCGTCGCGGACCATGTCGCGCAGGGAGTTCCAGACGACGGCGCGGGTGAGCGGGTCGGGGAGGGCGGAGAGGCTGCGCCGGGCGGTGTCGAGGGAGACCTGGTCGAGGCGGATCTTGGTGTAGCTGAGGTCGCCGTCGTTGAGGAGGAGGAGTGCGGGGCGGGGGCCGTCGGCGGAGAGGACCTCGTCGGAGGGGACGTCGAGGGTGAGGGGGTCCCTGGCTTCGAGGGTGCTGTCGGGTTCGCGGTCGTAGAGGCCGACGGCGATGTGGTGGGGGCGGGTGCCGTGGTGGTCGACGGTGAGGGTCCAGCCGCCGTGGCCCTCTTCGATGCGGGGGGTGAGGGTGTCGATGCCGGTGGTGCGCAGCCAGGTGTCGGCCCAGGCGTGGACGTCGCGGTCGGTGTGGGCGGCGAGGGAGTCGACGAAGTCGGCGAGTGAGGCGTTGGCGAACTTGTGGCGGGCGAAGTGGGTGTTGATGCCGGCCAGGAAGTCTTTTTCGCCGGTCCAGGCGACGAGTTGGCGCAGGGCGGAGGCGCCCTTGGCGTAGGAGATGCCGTCGAAGTTGAGGAGGGCGGAGTCGGTGTCGGGGACGGCCGCGGCGTCGGGGGCGACGGGGTGGGTGGAGGGCCGCTGGTCGGCGTCGTAGCCCCAGGGCTTGCGTTCCATGCCGAATTCGGTCCAGGTGCCGGTGAAGCGGGTGGCTTCGGTGAGGGTCTGGTAGCCCATGTACTCGGCGAAGGACTCGTTGAGCCAGATGTCGTCCCACCAGCGGAGGGTGACGAGGTCGCCGAACCACATGTGGGCCATCTCGTGGGCGATGACCATGGCACGGCGCTGGCGTTCGGAGTCGGTGACGGCGGAGCGGAAGACGTACTGGTCGCGGAAGGTGACCAGGCCGGGGTTCTCCATGGCGCCGGCGTTGAACTCGGGGACGAAGGCCTGGTCGTAGGAGTCGAAGGGGTAGGGCTCGGTGAACTTCTCGTGGTAGCGGTCGTAGCAGGCGGTGGTGACGGCGAGGATTTCCTCGGCGTCGGCGTCGAGGTGGGGGGCGAGGGAGCGGCGGCAGTGGATGCCGAAGGGCAGGCCGGCGTGTTCGGTGCGGATGCTGTGCCAGGGGCCTGCGGCGACGGCGGCGAGGTAGGTGGAGATGACGGGGGTGGGGGCGGAGGTCCAGGTGCCGGCGCCGTCGGTGTCGCGGTCGCCGGTGCGGGTGGTGGTGCCGTTGGCGAGGACGGTCCAGTGGGCGGGGGCGGTGACGGTGAACTCGAAGACGGCCTTGAGGTCGGGCTGGTCGAAGGCCGGGAAGACGCGCTGGACGTCGTCGAGGAACAGCTGGGTGTAGACGTAGGTCTCGCCGTCCGCGGGGTCGGTGAAGCGGTGCAGGCCCTCGCCGGTGCGGGAGTAGCGCATGCGGGTGTCGAGGCGCAGCTCGTGGGGGCCTTCGGCCAGGCCGGTGAGCGGGAGGCGGTTGCCGCTGAGGGTGGCCGGGTCGAGGGGGTGGCCGTCGAGTTCGGCTGAGCGCAGTTCGTCCGGCTTGAGCTCCACGAAGGTGTCGCCGGTGGTGCGGGCGGTGAAGCGGATGGCGGTGGTGGAGTCGAAGGTGTCCTCGCCGCCGGTGAGGTCGAGGGTGACGGCGTAGTGGTGGACGTCGAGGAGCCGGGCTCGGGCTTGCGCTTCGTTGCGCGTCAGTGCGGACATGGGCCCATGCTGCCCGAAGGGCGGGCCCTGGCCCTCTAGTCTTCGCGCGCAGCGATCGTCTCGTGGTGCCGGATGACCTCGGCGATGATGAAGTTCAGGAGCTTCTCGGCGAAGGCCGGGTCGAGTTTGGCGTTCTCGGCGAGCTGGCGGAGGCGGGCGATCTGGCTGGCCTCGCGCTGGGGGTCGGCGGGGGGCAGGTGGTGGCGGGCCTTGAGGTGGCCGACCTGCTGGGTGCACTTGAAGCGTTCGGCGAGCATGTGGACCACGGCGGCGTCGATGTTGTCGATGCTGTCGCGCAGGCGGGCGAGTTCTGCGGTGACGTCGGCGTCGGTGGCGTCGGGGTGGCTGTTGTTCATGGTCACCGAGAATACGTGGCGGCCGGGGGCGGGGGGACCGGCCGGCCGATCGGTGAGACGGTGCAGGTGGGGGCGGGGCCGGGGTCCGGCGGGGCCGGCGTCCGGCGGGGCCTGGGTCGGGCGGGCCGGGACGGGGTCGGGCGGGCCGGGGCGCGCCGGGGTCGGGCAGGCCGGGCCGGGGCGGAGTCTGGCAGGCCGGGCCGGGGCGGAGTCTGGCAGGCCGGGCCGAGGCGGGAGCGAGCGGGGGCGGGGGCTGTCAACCGGGGCGGCGGGGGCGGCGTCTTTGGGGTGGGGGGCGGATGCCCCGCCGTGGGGTGTCCGCGTGGACGTGCGCGCCGGGGCCGGGGGTGGTGGCGATCACGATGCATGGGCTGTCGCGGCAGTGTCCGGGGTGCCCGGCCCGGGGGCGCCCGTGTGCGGGGCGTCCGCCGGGCCGGGGCCGGTCGGAGGTGTCAGAGGTTCGCGGCGGCGGACTTGATCGCGGAGGCGAAGGTCGAGACCTCCGTGTAGACGCCGGGGTAGTTGGGCCGGGCGCAGCCCTGGCCCCAGCTGACGATGCCGACCTGGATCCACTGGTTGGCGTCGTCGCGGCGGAACATGGGGCCGCCGGAGTCGCCCTGGCAGGTGTCGATGCCGCCCTGGGCGTAGCCGGCGCAGATTTCCTCGGCGGGGACGAGGGAGCTGCCGTAGGAGCTCTTGCAGGAGGCGTCGGAGACGAAGGGGACGGCGGCCTTGAGCAGGTAGCGCTGCTGGCCGCCGCCTTCGCGGGCGGCGCCCCAGCCGGCGACGGTGAAGGTGCCGGTGTCGTACTGCTTGGTCTCGGCGATCTTGAGGGTGGGCAGGTTGATGGGCTTGGCGAGCTTGATCAGCGCCCAGTCCTTGCCCTGGCCGTTGTAGCCGGGGGCCTGGAGGACCTTGGTGGACTTGACCTTGATGGCGCTGCTGCTGTTGAGGTCGACGACTCCGGCGGTGGCGGTGATGGAGGTGTTGTTGCCGGAGCCGTTCACACAGTGGGCGGCGGTCAGGACGATCTGCTGGGTGTAGAGGGCTCCGCCGCAGCCCATGGAGAGGCGGACCATGAAGGGGAACTCGCCCTGCGCGGCGCGGGTGCCGCCGACGACGGGGGCCGGGGACGCCGTGGCGGTGCCGGGCTGGAGGCTGGCGGCGGCGAGGGCGACGGCGCCGACTGCGAGGGTGCGCTTGAGGAAGGTGCCGAGGGTGGAGGACACGGTCAACACACTGCCTTTCGTGGGGGGTTGGGGTCGTGCGCGCCATCGGGTGAATGACACGTACATGTCATACCCAGGGTTGTGCGGGCATCAAGGATCCGTTTTCGGACAACGGCCGCCGGCGGGTGCGGCATGACCGCGCACCGCAGGCGGGACAGCCCCGTCGAGCACGGCTTTCCCCACCTCGCCACCGTCCGCGCGGCGATCACCGCCCTGCTGCGGCGGCTGCCGGATGACGGGATCCGGCCGTACGCCGTGAGCCTCTCCCCCGCCGACGCCGCCTTCACCGACGCCGACGACCTCCACCTCGGGGCCCACCGCGTGGCGTCCGCGGTCGTCGCCGCGCTGGGGCTGCCCGACGCCCGGATGGTGGTCGCGTTCCGGCCGATGCGGGAGGCCGCCACCGTCGAACCGGCCGCCGGACCCGAGTACTTCATCGAGGTCAACGACCGCTTCCGCACCCACCGCCGCGACCTGGCCGCGGCCCTGTCGCACGAGGTCACCCACGTCCTGCTGCACCGGCTCGGCCTGCGCTTCCCCGCCACCGCGGACGACGAGATCCTCACCGACACCGCGGCCGCCCTGCTGGGCGTGGGCTGGCTGCTCCTCGACGCCTACCGGGAGGACGCGCTCGGCCACCAGAAGCTGGGCTACCTCACGCCGGAGGAGTTCGGGTTCGTCCTCGCCAAGCGGGCGGTGCTGGTGGGCGAGGACCACTCCGCGTGGTTCACCAGCCCGCAGGCGTACGAGGCGTACGTACGCGGGCGCGCGCTCGCCGACCGGGACCTGCGCCGGGCTCCCCTGGCGGCGGCGGACGGAGCGGAGCGCCGCCGGTACGCGCGCGAGCGCCGCGCCTGGACGGCGACGGGCGGAACGGGCCCGGGCGGTGCGGGCGGTCCGACCCCGGGCGGGTACCGCTTCGAGCGGCACGGCGGCGGGCTGCGGGTGACCTTCGGCTGCCCGGTGTGCGGGCAGCGGCTCCGGCTGCCGGTGGCGGGGCGGATGCAGGCCCGGTGCGGCCTGTGCCGGACGGTCCTGGACTGCGACACCTGAGCGGGCGCTCGGCCCCGCCCGGCCGGGCGGGGCCGGTCCGTACGGGCGGGCTGCCCGGGTCCGGGCGGACGGAACGCGCGCGTCCGTCGGATGCACCGCACAACTTGTCGGCCCGGACGCGGTTCGGCCAGGGGGTGCAGTGGGTAGTGATACGTCATCGCACGATTGCCGGACCGGTCCCGACCCCTCGCCAGGGGGCCGGGGCCGATTCGTGTCCGGGCCCGGCGGCCCCGCGGCCCCGGAGCCCTGCCGTCACGGTGCCGCTTCCGCCCCGTGGACCGGGTACGGCGGCCGGGCCGAGGCCAGCAGGCCCGTCGCGGCCTCGCCGGCCTCGGCCGGGGTCCAGCGGGCGCCGCGGTCGGCGGTGGGGCCGGGGCGCCAGCCCTCCATCACCGTGATCCGGCCGCCCTCCGCCTCGAAGACGCGGCCCGTGACCCCCGCCGAGGCGTCGCTGCCGAGCCACACCACCAGCGGGGAGACGTTCTCCGGGGCCATCGCGTCGAACTTCCCCTCCCCCGGCGCGGCCATCGTCCGCGCGAAGACCTCCTCCGTCATCCGGGTCCGCGCCGCCGGGGCGATGGCGTTGACCTGCACCCCGTACCGGCCCAGCTCCGCCGCCGCGACCAGCGTCAGCCCGAGGACGCCCGCCTTGGCCGCGCTGTAGCAGCCCTGCCCGACCGAGCCGGCCAGGCCCGCCCCCGACGAGGTGTTCACCACCCGCGCCGCGACCGGGCGGCCCGCCTTCGCCTCCGCGCGCCAGTACGCCGCCGCGTGCTGCAGCGGCAGGAAGTGCCCCTTGAGGTGCACCCGCACGACCGCGTCCCAGTCGTCCTCCGCCAGGTTGACGAGCATCCGGTCGCGCAGGAAGCCCGCGTTGTTGACCAGGGTGTCCAGCCGGCCGAACGCGTCCAGCGCGCAGTCGACCAGCGAGGCCGCGCCCTGCGCGGTGGCGATGTCCCCGCCGTGCGCCACCGCCTCCCCGCCGCGCGCCCGGATCTCGGCGACGACCTGCGCCGCCGCGCCGCCGGGGACACCGGAGCCGCCGGACGCACCGGAACCGCCGGAGGCATCGGCGCCGCCCCCGGCGCCCGGTTCTCCCTCCCGGCCCACGTCCAGGTCGTTGACGACGACCTTCGCGCCCTCCGCCGCGAACGCCAGCGCATGGGCCCGGCCCAGCCCCCGCCCCGCGCCCGTCACCGCGACGACCCGTCCCCGCGCCATGACTCCCGCCGCGCCTGCTGCCGCGCCTCGCGCCGCCGTGCCGGCTGCCGTGCCATCCGCCATGTCAGTCCTCCTTGTTGACCGTTGCCGCGTCCAGGAATGCGGGGCGTTCGCCGCCCCCGTGCACCAGCAGGCTCGCCCCGCTCACGTACCCCGCCCGGCCCGAGGCCAGGAACACCGCCGCCGCTCCGACGTCCGCCGGCTCGGCCAGCCGGCCCAGCGGGACCGTCGCCGCCACCGCGGCGACCCCGGCGGCGTCCCCGTAGTGCAGGTGCGCCAGCTCGGTCCGCACCATGCCGAGGACGAGCGTGTTCACCCGTACCTCGGGCGCCCATTCGACCGCCATGGAGCGCGCCAGGTGCTCCAGGCCCGCCTTGGCGGCCCCGTACGCGGCGGTCCCCGGCGAGGGCCGGGAGCCGCTGACGCTGCCGACCATCAGCACCGAGCCGCGCGCGGCGCGCAGCAGCGGGCGGGCGGCGAGCGAGGCGGTCAGGGGGGCGAGCAGGTTGAGCTGCAGTACCCGGGCGTGGCGTTCGGCGCCGCCGTCGGCCAGGGGCCGGTACGGGGTGCCGCCGGCGTTGTTGACGAGGCAGTCGAGGCGTCCGCGGGTGCGGGCGAGGGTGTCGAAGAAGTCCTGTACGGCGGCGGGTTCGCGCAGGTCGAGCGGGGCGTGGGCGGCGGTGCGGCCCGCCGCGGTGACCGGCCGGTCGGGTGGTCGGCGGGCGCAGACGACGACGTCCGCTCCGGCTTCGAGGAACGACCGGGCGATGCCGGCGCCGACACCGCGGGTGCCGCCGGTGATGACGGCGACCCTCCCGTCGAGCTCCATGGGCTGCTACCTTCCTCACCTGGCACCTAACAAACGTTTGGTGGAAAGGTAGCTGATGCGCTCATGGGTGTCTCCACCTCACGCCCCGGCAAGGGCATCGCACTGGTCACCGTCGACTTCCCGCCCGTCAACGCGCTGCCCGTCCGGGGCTGGTACGAGCTCGCCGACGCCGTGCGCGCGGCCGGCCGCGACCCGGACCACCGGTGCGTGGTGCTGGCCGCCGAGGGCCGCGGCTTCAACGCCGGGGTCGACATCAAGGAGATGCAGCGGGACCCGGGGCACGACCGCCTGATCGGCGCCAACCGGGGCTGCGCCGAGGCGTTCGCCGCCGTGTACGAGTGCGAGGTGCCGGTGGTCGCGGCCGTGCACGGGTTCTGTCTGGGCGGCGGCATCGGGCTCGTCGGCAACGCGGACGCGATCGTCGCCTCCGACGACGCCACGTTCGGCCTGCCCGAGCTCGACCGGGGGGCGCTCGGCGCGGCGACCCATCTGGCCCGGCTGGTCCCGCAGCACCTGATGCGCGCCCTGTACTACACCTCGCGCACCGCCACCGCGGCCGAGCTGCACGGGCACGGGTCGGTGTGGGAGGTGGTCCCGCGGGAGCGGCTGCGGGAGGCGGCGCTGGCGCTGGCGGCCGAGATCGCCCGGAAGGACGGGTACCTGATCCGGCTCGCGAAGGCGGCGATCAACGGCATCGACCCGGTGGACGTGCGCCGCAGCTACCGCTTCGAGCAGGGGTTCACCTTCGAGGCCAACCTCAGCGGGGTCGCCGACCGGGTCCGCGACACCTTCGGAAAGGCGGGAAGCACATGACGGCCGGCAGCAGCGGCAAGGTGATGTCGCCCGAGGAGGTCGTGGGGCGGCTGCGCAGCGGGATGACGCTCGGGATCGGCGGCTGGGGGTCGCGGCGCAAGCCCATGGCCCTGGTGCGGGCACTGCTCCGCTCCGGGATCACCGATCTGACCGTGGTCTCGTACGGCGGACCCGACGTCGGCCTGCTCGCGGCCGCCGGCCGGATCCGCCACCTCGTGGCCCCGTTCGCCACCCTCGACTCCATTCCGCTGGAGCCGCACTTCCGGGCCGCCCGCGAGAGCGGCGCCCTCACCCTGACCGAGCTCGACGAGGCCATGTTCATGTGGGGCCTGCACGCCGCCGCGAACCGGCTGCCGTTCCTGCCCGTGCGCGCCGGCCTCGGCTCCGACGTCATGCGGGTCAACCCGCACCTGCGGACCGTCACCTCGCCGTACGACGACGGCGAGGAGCTCGTCGCCGTGCCCGCCCTGCGGATGGACGCGGCGCTCGTCCACCTCAACCGCGCCGACCGGTTCGGCAACGGCCAGTACCTGGGTCCGGACCCGTACTTCGACGACCTGTTCTGCGAGGCGGCCGACACCGCGTACGTCTCCTGCGAGCGGCTCGTCGACACCGCCGACCTCGCGAAGGCCGGGCCGCCGCAGTCCCTGCTGGTCGGCCGGCACAGCGTCACCGGGGTCGTGGAGACCCCGAACGGCGCGCACTTCACCTCCTGCGTCCCCGACCACGGGCGCGACGAGGCCTTCCAGAAGCTGTACGCGGCCACCCCCTGGCCCGAGTTCGCCGCCCGCTTCCTGTCCGGGCCGGACGAGCAGGCGTACCAGAGCGCCGTCCGGGCCTGGCAGGAGGAGCAGCAATGACCACACCCGTACCCCCCTCCCCCGCACCCCCGTCCCCCGGGCCCGCCCCGAGTCGTGCCGAGTACTGCGTGATCGCCTGCGCCGAGGCGTGGCGCGGGGACGGGGAGGTGCTCGCGAGCCCGATGGGCCTGATCCCCTCGCTGGGGGCCCGCCTGGCGCGGCGGACCTTCTCCCCCGGCCTGCTGCTGACCGACGGGGAGGCCCTGCTGGTCGGGCCGGACGGGGAGGTCGAGGGCTGGCTGCCGTACCGCCGGCACCTCACGATGGTCACGGGCGGGCGGCGGCACGTGATGATGGGCGCGAGCCAGCTCGACCGGTTCGGCAACCAGAACATCTCCTGCATCGGCGACTGGGAGCGGCCGTCCCGCCAGCTCCTCGGGGTGCGGGGCGCGCCCGTGAACACCCTCAACAACCCGGTGAGCTACTGGGTGCCCCGGCATTCGCCGCGGGTGTTCGTCGAGCGGGTCGACATGGTCTGCGGCGTCGGGTACGACCGGGCGGCGGCGGCCGGGGTGACCCGCTTCCACCGGATCCCGCGGGTGGTCAGCGACCTCGGGGTGTTCGACTTCGCGACGCCCGACCGGTCGATGCGGCTGGCGTCCCTGCACCCGGGGGTGACCGTCGGGGAGGTCCGGGCGGCCACCGGGTTCGCCGTGGCCGTGCCCGAGGAGGTCCCGTACACGCGCGAGCCGACCGGGGAGGAGCTGCGGCTGATCCGCGGCGTCCTCGATCCCGCGGGCCTGCGCGAGCGGGAAGTGCGGGGCTGAGGGTCGTGGAGACGGCACTGACCGGGCTGGTCGGGGTGCGCCATCCGATCGTGCAGACGGGCATGGGCTGGGTGGCGGGGCCCCGGCTGGTGTCGGCGGCGGCGCGGGCGGGGGCGCTGGGCATCCTGGCGTCGGCGACGATGACGCCGGAGCAGCTGCGGGCGGCGGTGCGCGAGGTGAAGTCGCGTACGGACGCCCCGTTCGGGGTCAATCTGCGGGCGGACGCGGGGGATGCGGCCGAGCGGGTGCGGCTGATCGTCGAGGAGGGCGTACGGGTCGCGTCGTTCGCGCTCGCGCCGTCGAGGGAGCTCATCGCCCGGCTGAAGGACGCGGGCGTGGTGGTGATCCCGTCGGTCGGGGCGCGTCGGCACGCCGAGAAGGTCGCGGCCTGGGGCGCCGACGCGGTGATCGTGCAGGGCGGCGAGGGCGGCGGGCACACCGGGGAGGTGGCGACGACGGTGCTGCTGCCGCAGGTGGTCGACGCGGTGGACATCCCGGTGGTCGCGGCGGGCGGCTTCCGCGACGGCCGCGGCCTGGTCGCGGCGCTGTCGTACGGGGCGGCGGGCATCGCGATGGGCACCCGGTTCCTGCTGACGTCCGACTCGACGGTGCCGGATCCGGTCAAGGCCCGCTACCTGGCGGCCGGCGTCAAGGACATCACGGTCACGACGGCCGTCGACGGGATGCCGCACCGGATGCTGCGCACCGAGCTGGTCGCCGCCCTGGAGCGGTCGGGCCGGGCCGGTGCGCTGCTGCGGGCGGTGCGGCATGCGGCCGGGTTCCGGAGGCTGTCGGGCCTGTCCTGGTCGCGGATGGTGCGCGACGGGCTGGCGATGAAACACGGCAGGGACCTGTCCTGGAGCCAGGTGCTGCTCGCCGCGAACACCCCCATGCTCCTCAAGGCGTCCATGGTCGAGGGCCGTACGGACCTCGGCGTCATGGCATCGGGCCAGGTCGCCGGTGTGATCGAGGACCTGCCGTCGTGTGCGGAGCTCGTCGGCCGGGTCATGGCCGAGGCGGAGTCCGTGCTGGCCCGGCTGGAACAGCTGCACGTGTCCGGCGCTCTGCCGCCGGCAGGGTGATCCGTCCCCCTTCTGTGCCACAGGAGTCGACACCGATGAGCCGTGTCCGAACCCGCCCCGCGAACGCGAACGCGACCGCACCCGTGAACGCGGCCGTGGCCGTCGCCGCGGCGCTCGCCTGCGTCGCCGCCCTCACCGCGGCGTCCGCGCCCGCGGCCGGGTCCGCCAGGGCCTGGTCTACCGTTCCGACGCGCTGAACCGGCTGACCCCGGCGGACACGACCACGGTCTCGGGGCTGGGCCTGGCGCGGGTCGTGGACTTCCGCATCCCCCTGGAGGTCCGGTACGACGGCCCCGACCGGCTGCCCGCCGGCCCGACGCCGGTCTCCCGCCCGGTCAGCGACCTCGGCCTGTTCGCCACCCTCGCCGGCGTGATCGGCAGCGGCGACCCGGCCCGGCAGGAGGAGGTCCTCGGCGGCGGCCGCGCCGAGGCCGACATCCGGGACGTCTACCGCACGTTCGTGACGTCCCCGGAGAACCGGGCGCAGTTCGGGGCGACCCTGCGCGAGCTGGCGGAGGGCAGCGGGCCGCTGCTGTTCCACTGCACATCGGGCAAGGACCGGACGGGCTGGCTGGGCTACGTGCTGCTGCACACTCTGGCGAAACTCCGGTCCCGCCTGGTCCGCTGAGCGCCCCGAAGGGGCGCGGGGAACTGCGCGACCGGCCACGACGGGCCCGCAGGCGACCGCCGGCCCGTCACAGCGCCCCCCGCGGAGCGCTCGGCTCCCGGCCGGTCCGTCAGCGGCCGGCGGCAGGCCGGCCGGCCGCGGGCCGCCCGCCTCCGGAGCGGCGGCGCGCCGCGGCGCCGGCGCCGGTTCCGGTTCCGCCCGAGCGGGAGCCTCCGGAGCGGCCGCCGCCCTGGGCTGCCGTGCCGCTCTGGCCCGAGGCGTTACGGGCCCGGCGCGGCCGGCCCTCGCCCGTACCGGCTGCTGCGGCGGACGCGCCGACGGAACCCTGGGGGCCGCCCTGCTGCCCGCCGGCCTGGCCGCGGCCCTGGCCGCCGCGGCCGGAGCGGCGTCGGCCGCCGCCCGAACCGGAGCCCGAGCCGGAACCCGAACCGGATCCGGAGCGGCCGCCGCTGCGCGGCTTCGGCGGGGTGGGCTGCGGCACCTCCAGGACGACGGCGACGCCGGAGGGCGCCTGGGCGCCGGTCAGCCGGGCCAGTTCCTCGTCGGAGGACTTGATCTGGGCGGTGCGCGGGGAGATCCCGGCGTCCGACATCAGGCGGGACATGTCCCGCTTCTGGTCGGGCAGTACCAGCGTCACGACGCTGCCGGACTCGCCGGCGCGGGCGGTGCGGCCGCCGCGGTGCAGGTAGTCCTTGTGGTCGGTGGGCGGGTCCACGTTGACGACGAGGTCGAGGTCGTCGATGTGGATGCCGCGGGCGGCGACGTTGGTCGCGATCAGCGCGGTGACCTCGCCCGTCTTGAACCAGTCGAGGGTGCGGTTGCGCTGCGGCTGCGAGCGGCCGCCGTGCAGCCCGGAGGCGCGTACGCCCTCGGCGAGGAGCCGCTTGACCATGCGGTCGACGCCGCGCTTGGTGTCCACGAACATGATCACGCGGCCGTCGCGGGCGGCGATGCGGGTGGCCACGGCCCGCTTGTCGGTCTCGTCCATGACGTACAGGACGTGGTGCTCCATGGTGGTGACCGCGCCCGCCGACGGGTCGACGGAGTGGCCGACCGGGTCGTTCAGGAACATCTTGACGAGCTTGTCGATGTTCTTGTCGAGCGTGGCCGAGAACAGCAGCCGCTGGCCGTCGGGCTCGACGAGCTTCAGCAGGGCCGTGACCTGGGGCATGAAGCCCATGTCGGTCATCTGGTCGGCCTCGTCGAGGACGGTGATCGAGACCTGGTCGAGGACGGCGTCGCCGCGGTCTATGAGGTCCTTCAGGCGGCCGGGGGTGGCGACGAGCACCTCGGCGCCGCGGCGCAGGGCGCCGGCCTGCCGGTTGATGGACATGCCGCCGACGACGGTCGCGATGCGCAGGTTCAGCGCCGTGGCGTACGGGGTGAGGGCGTCGGTGACCTGCTGGGCGAGCTCGCGGGTCGGTACGAGGACCAGCGCGAGCGGCGCCTTCGGCTGGGCGCGGCGGCCGGCGGTGCGGGCGAGCAGGGCCAGGCCGAACGCGAGGGTCTTGCCGGAGCCGGTGCGGCCGCGGCCGAGCAGGTCGCGGCCGGCGAGGGAGTTCGGGAGGGTGGCGGCCTGGATGGGGAAGGGCTCGGTGACGCCCTGGGCGGCGAGGGTCTTCAGGAGCGCCTCGGGCAGGTCCATGTCCTCGAAGGCGGCGGCCGGCGGGAGTGCGGGCACGGCCGGCTCGGGCATGGTGAATTCCTGGGGCCGGGGGGCGGCGGGCGCAGACCTCTGCCGTTCCGCGCCAGTCTTCGGACGTCCCTGGGCCGCGCCTCGACTCCGCGCGGGGC
This sequence comes from Streptomyces sp. NPDC090445, assembly GCF_044769385.1. NCBI lineage: Bacteria > Bacillati > Actinomycetota > Actinomycetes > Kitasatosporales > Streptomycetaceae > Streptomyces > Streptomyces sp. NPDC090445. The sequence continues at coordinate 26,803 of NZ_JBIVXV010000002.1, forward strand.
GGCGGCTGGGACGTGCGGAGCTGGAGCTGATCATGCGGGAAAGCCCTCCTGAAACCGGCAGGTCGTACGAAGATCGAGACGGCACGCAAGCCGGGGCCCGCACCTCGCGGTGCGGACCCCGGCATGTGGTGTGCGTCAGGCAGGCAGGATGTTCTCGGCCTGCGGGCCCTTCTGGCCCTGGGTGACGTCGAAGGAAACGCGCTGGCCCTCGGTGAGCTCACGGTAGCCCTGGGTGGCGATGTTCGAGTAGTGGGCGAAGACGTCCGGGCCGCCGCCGTCCTGCTCGATGAAGCCGAAGCCCTTTTCCGAGTTGAACCACTTCACGGTGCCAAGTGCCATGTCGAATCTCCCTAGATCAGGCGAAGGGGCCCCATCCGGCGATTCCGGCGAGAAAACAATAAAAGCGCCTGCGGAACATTCCGTCAGGCGCACATAAAGTTCATGGGTACCACAACTGCGACGCCACCAAACTAGCACACATCTCGGGGGTCCCGACAGGAGCCGGGAGCGGACCCCCGGCTCCGCCCGTCACAGGCGCTCGATGACGGTGACGTTGGCCTGGCCTCCGCCCTCGCACATCGTCTGGAGGCCGTAGCGGCCGCCGGTGCGCTCCAGTTCGTGCAGGAGCGTGGTCATCAGCTTCACGCCGGTCGCGCCGAGCGGGTGGCCGAGGGCGATCGCGCCGCCGTTGGCGTTGACCCGCTCGGGGTCGGCGCCGGTCTCCTTCAGCCAGGCCAGGACGACGGGGGCGAAGGCCTCGTTGATCTCCACCAGGTCGATGTCGTCGAGGGACAGGCCCGTCTTCTTCAGGGCGTGGGCGGTGGCGGGGATCGGCGCGGACAGCATGCGGATGGGGTCCTCGCCGCGGACCGACAGGTGGTGGATGCGGGCCCGGGGGCGCAGGCCGTGTTCGGCGACGGCCCGCTCGGAGGCGATCAGCAGGGCCGCGGCCCCGTCGGAGACCTGGGAGGAGACGGCCGCGGTGATCGTGCCGCCGTCCACGACCGGCTTCAGCCCGGCCATCTTCTCCAGGCTGGTGTTCCTGCGGGGCCCCTCGTCGTGCACGACGGCCCCGTACGGGACGGTCTCGCGGTCGAAGCGGCCCTCGTCGATCGCGCGGACCGCCCGCCGGTGGGAGCGGAGGGCGAACTCCTCCATGTCCCGGCGGGATATCCCCCACTTCCGGGCGATCAGCTCGGCGCCGTGGAACTGGTTGACGGGCGCGTCGCCGTAGCGGGCCCGCCAGCCGGTGCTGCCCGCGTACGGGCCCTCGGTCAGGCCGAGGGGCTCGGCGGCCTGCCGCGAGGCGAAGGCGATCGGGATCATCGACATGTTCTGGGTGCCGCCGGCGACCACCAGGTCCTGGGTGCCGGACAGGACGCCCTGGGCCGCGAAGTGGATCGCCTGCTGCGAGGAGCCGCACTGGCGGTCCACGGTGACGCCCGGCACCTCCTGGGGCAGTCCGGCCGCGAGCCAGGCCGTCCGGGCGATGTCGCCGGCCTGCGGGCCGACCGTGTCGAGGCAGCCGAAGACCACGTCGTCCACGGCGGCCGGGTCGATGCCGGTGCGCTCGACGAGGGCGGTGAGGACGTGCGCGCCCAGGTCGGCCGGGTGGGCCGCGCTGAGCCCTCCCCCGCGCCGCCCCACGGGGGTGCGTACGGCGTCGACGATGTAGGCCTCGGGCATGGCGGCTCCTCCGGTCGTGGCCCGCGCGGGTCGCGGGTCAGCTGCGCAGGGAGATCCCGTCCAGGACCATCGACAGGTACTGGCGGGCGATCTCCTCGGGGCTGTGCTGTCCTCCCGGCCGGTACCAGGACGCCGCCACCCACACCGTGTCGCGGACGAAGCGGTAGGTGAGGCGGATGTCGAGGTCGGCCCGGAAGACCCGGGCGGCGACCCCGCGTTCCAGCGTACCCAGCCAGGCCTTCTCGAACTTGGCCTGCGATGCGGCGAGGTAGTGGAAGCGGGGCTGGTCGGTGAGGTGGCGCGCCTCCTTCTGGTAGATCGCGACGGCGGCGCGGTGCCGGTCGATCTCGCGGAAGGACTCGGTGACGAGGGCCTCGATGGTCTCCCGGGGGCCGAGCCCGGCGGCGAGGACGGCGTCGTAGCCCTCCCACAGCTCGTTCAGGAAGGTGGAGAGGATCTCGTCGAGCATCGATTCCTTGGAATCGAAGTGGTAGTAGAGGCTGCCGGCGAGCATGCCGGCGGCGTCGGCGATCTTGCGGACGGTGGTGGCGTTGTAGCCCTGGGCGGCGAACACCTCGGCGGCGGTGTCGAGGAGTTCGCGGCGGCGCTCGGGGCTGGCGGCCGCCTGGGTCTTCTTCTTGTTCGTCGTCTCGTTCGTTGGCACGCGCCCATTCTGTGCGGTACGCGCCCCGGAGGGGCGCGGGGAACTGCGCGACCGGCCCCCACCGGCCCGCGGTGTCACGACCGGACGGCCGGCGGAGCGTTCAGGCCCGCTGGCTGCTGACCGACACGGTCTCGCCGGTCATGTACGAGGAGTAGCCGCTGGCGAGGAAGACGATGACGTTGGCGACCTCCCAGGGCTCGGCGTACCGGCCGAAGGCCTCGCGGGCGGTCAGCTCGCGCAGCAGTTCCTCGCTGGTGACCTTCGCCAGGTGCGGGTGCATGGCCAGGCTGGGGGCGACCGCGTTGACCCGTACGCCGAACGCGGCCGCCTCCAGGGCCGCGCAGCGGGTCAGGGCCATCACCCCGGCCTTGGCGGCGGCGTAGTGGGCCTGCCCGGCCTGGGCGCGCCAGCCGATGACGGAGGCGTTGTTGACGATGGTGCCGCGGCCGTGCGGGGGCGGTGCGGGCCGGGCGCGGGCGGCGGCCCGGAAGGAGCGCAGGGCCGCGCGGGTGCAGCGGAAGGTGCCGCCCAGGGTGACGTCGAGGACCTTGTCCCACTGGTCGTCGGTCATGTCGACGAGGGCGGCGGTGCCGCCGAGGCCGGCGTTGTTGACGACGATGTCGAGGCGGCCGTGGGTGCGTTCGGCGTGCGCGAAGAGGGCCTGGACCTGGGCCTCGTCGGTGACGTCGCAGGGCAGGGAGGTGACGCGGTCCGGTCCGAACTCGGCGGCGAGCGCCTCCTCGGTCTCCTTCAGGCGGCGGGCGTGGGCGTCGCCGAGGACGACGCGGGCGCCTTCCTGGAGGAAGCGGCGGGCGGTGGCCCCGCCGATGCCGGCTCCGGCGGCGGCGGTGATGACGGCGCTGCGGCCGTCGAGCAGCCCGTGCCCGGGAACGGGAACGGGAGCGGGAACGGGAACGGGCTCCGGTGGTGGGGGCGGTGGGGGCGGTGCGGGGGTGTTCACGTCGGTGCCTCCTCGGCGCCTGCGCCTGCGGCGGGGTCCGCGTCCGTACGGCCGCCGGCCGCGGCTGCGGTGGCGGCGCCCTCGACTCCGGTCACGCCCGCACGTTAACCTACCAAACACTTGTTAGGGAAGCGGGGAGGCGAGCGCCTGATGGACCTGACCCATCCGCCGGAGGTGGAGGCCTTCCGGGCCGAGGCCCGGGACTGGCTCGCCCGCCACGTCCCAGCCTCCCCGCTGCCCTCCCTGGAGACCGGGGAGGGCTTCGCCGCCCACCGCGCCTGGGAGGCGGAACTGCACGCGGGCCGCTGGTCGGCGGTGTCCTGGCCCGAGGAGTACGGGGGCCGGGGCGCGGACCTCGAACGGTGGCTGGTCTTCGAGGAGGAGTACTGGGCCGGGGGCGCGCCCGGCCGGGTCTCGCAGAACGGCATCAGCCTGCTCGCGCCGACCCTCTTCGCCCACGCGACGCCCGAGCAGCGGGCGCGGGTGCTGCCGCCCATGGCGAGCGGCGAGGTGGTGTGGGCGCAGGCCTGGTCGGAGCCGGAGGCGGGCTCCGACCTGGCCTCGCTGAAGTCCCGGGCGGTGCGCACGGACGGCGGCTGGCTGCTGTACGGGCAGAAGACCTGGTCCTCGCGGGCGGCGTTCGCGGACCGCGCCTTCGGGATCTTCCGCACCGGTCCGGCGGCGGCGCAGGACCGGCCGCACCGGGGGCTGACGTACCTGATGTTCGACCTGCGGGCGCCGGGGGTGACGGTGCGGCCCATCGGCCGCCTGGACGGCAAGCCGGCCTTCGCGGAGCTCTTCCTGGACGGGGTGTTCGTACCCGACGAGGACGTGATCGGCGAGCCCGGGCAGGGCTGGCGGATCGCGATGTCGACGACGGGCAACGAGCGGGGACTCACGCTGCGCTCGCCCGGCCGGTACCTGGCGGCGGCCGGGCGGCTGCTCGCGCTGTGGCGGGCGGCCGGGGACCCGGCGGACACGGCGCTGCGCGACCGGGTGGCGGACGCGCTGGTCGGGGCGCGCGCGTACGAGCTGTTCACCTGGGCCGGGGCGGCGCGGCTGGCGGAGGGCGGGCGGATCGGGGCCGAGTCCAGCCTGAACAAGGTCTTCTGGTCGACGTACGACATCGCGCTGCACGAGACGGCGCTGGACCTGCTGGGCGCGGACGCGGAGCTGGCGGACGGGGAGTGGGCCGAGCCGTGGCTGTTCTCGCTGGCCGGCCCGATCTACGCGGGCACCAACGAGATCCAGCGCGACATCATCGCCGAGCGGCTGCTCGGCCTTCCGAAGGGCCGCCGCTGATGCGTTTCCTGCCGACGGAGGAGCAGGCGGACTTCGCCCGGGCGCTGCGCGGGCTGCTGGCCGGGGCGGACGTCCCGGCCGCGGTACGGGCCCGGGCGGCCGGGGACCTCGCGCCGGGCCGGGCGCTGTGGGGGCGGCTGGCCGGGGCGGGGCTGTTCGCGCCGGCCGTGCCGGAGGCGTACGGCGGGGCCGGGCTGCTGCCGGTGGAGCTGACGGTGGCCCTGGTGGAGGTGGGGCGGGCGGGGGTGCCTGGGCCGGTGGTGGAGACGGCCGCGGCCGCGGTGCTGCTGGCGCGGCTGGGGGACGAGGCGGTGGCGAAGCGGTTCCTGCCGGGGCTGGCGGCGGGCGAGGCGGCGGCGACGCTGGTGCTGCCGGGCGGGAGTCCGTACGCGCCGGACGCGGACGCGGCCGCGTACTGCTTCACGGTGTCGGAGGCCGGCGAACTCCGCGCCGGCCCGGGCGGGGCGGGCGGGGCACCGGGCCGGGCGGGCGGGGCGCCGCTGCTGCGGTCGGCGGACCCGGCGCGCCGGCTGTCCCTCCCGCCGGCCGGGGGCGAGCTCCTCGCCGCCGGCCCGCACGTCACGGCCGCGGCCCGGGAGGCGGCCGGCTGGGCGCGGCTGCTGACGGCCGCCCAGTGCCTCGGCGTGGGCGGGGAACTGCTGGCCCGCACGGTGGAGTACGCCCGGCAGCGCACCCAGTTCGGCATGCCGATCGGGGGCTTCCAGGCGGTCAAGCACCGGCTGGCGGACACGCTCCTGGCCCTGGAGTTCGCCCGGCCGCTGCTGTGGGCGGCGGCCCTGTCCCTCGCCCCCGGCGAGGTCGCGGCGGCGAAGCTCGCGGCGGGCGAGGCGGCGTACGGGGCGGCCCTGACGGCGCTGCAGGTGCACGGCGCGGTCGGCTACACCGAGGAACTGGACCTGTCGCTGTGGCTGCGCAAGGCCCGCCCGCTGCGGGACGCCTGGGGCAGCCCGCGGGCCTGCCGGGCGGCGGTCGTGGCGGAGGCGGCCGCGGCGGAGGCGGCCGGTCAGGCGGGCAGGTTCAGCTGCCAGGAGACGCCGAAGCGGTCGTTGACCCAGCCGAAGCGGGCGCTGAAGCCGTAGTCGCCGACGGGCATCAGCTCGGCGCCCTGCTCGGCGAGGGCCGCGTAGAGGCGGTCGAGTTCGGCCTCGGAGTCGCACTGGACGAAGAGGGAGACCGCCGGGGTGAAGCCGAACTCGTGCTTGACGTAGCTGTCGATGCACATGAACCGCTGCCCGGCGAGCGAGAACGTGGCGTGCTGCACGCTGCCCTCCGGGCCGGGCCCCTCGGCGCCGTAGCGGGTGACGTCGATGACCTCGGCGTCGTCGAACAGGGCGGTGTAGAAGGCCATCGCCTCCTCCGCCCTGCCCTCGAACATCAGGAACGTGGTGATCTTCTGGGGTGCCGAGGCCATCGTCGCGTCTGCCTTCCCGGAGCGGGTGGGAGCCTTCCGGGGCCGAGGTTAGGGCACACCCGTGACACCGGCCCGGCGGCTCACGGGCACCCCGCCCGCCCTCCGGGTCAGAGTCCGGCGCAGGGCGGCAGCGGCTCCGGCGGCGCGCCCGCGGGCTCGTTCATCCGTACGCGCCAGCCGTCCTCGCCGCCGATGCCGTCGCGCCGGACGTGGAGGACCTTGGCCTGGCCCGTGCCGGGGAAGCGCAGCACCACCCCCTGGTGGACCTCGCCGGGTTCGCAGAAAACCGCCGTGGCCTTCCCCCCGGCCCCCTTGCGGAACTCGGCGATCCAGCGACGGGCCGTACCCGCCCGCTCCTGCGGCGGGGCATCGCTGCCGGCGAGTTCCTCCAGCCGGTCCGGCTCGCCGTCCGCGATCCGCCAGACGACCTGCTGGACGAGGCGCAGCGACCCGTCGGTCGGGTACCCCTGCACCAGCAGCGGCTCGTGGCGGTCGAAGTCCTCGGCGTAGCGGACGTCGGCCTCGGCGGCGCCTCCGAACGGCACGCATGCGACCAGCCCGGCGCAGCACAGCACCGGCAGGACGGCGGCCCGCACGGCACGGGCGGTCAGCGGTATCGGTCTCATACGAGGGCCAGGCGGAGAGTGGTGACGTAGCGCTCCTCGACCGTGCCGTCCGGGAAGAGCGGGGCCAGCAGGGCCCGTTCGGCGTCCACGAACTCCCGGGTGCGGTCGGCGCCGACGACGAGGAACGCGGAGTGGCTGGCGAGGTTGGCGAGGTGCGCTTCGAGGGGGATCCGGCGCGCCCACGGCACCGCGCGGGTGGTGAAGGCGAGCTCGGCGGGCAGCGCCCGGGGCAGGGCCACGTCGGCGTGGAAGAAGGCGCGGATCCGGGCCTCCTGCCCGGCGATCCAGTCGACGGAGGTGTCCGCGTCGTTCCACCACAGCGCGAGCGCGCCGCCGGGGCGGAGCACGCGCCGGGCCTCGGGAACGGCGCGGGCGGGGTCGGTCCAGTGCCAGGCCTGGGCGTAGGCGAGCAGGTCGAACGCGGAGCCGGCGAGCGGCAGGCGGTTGCCGTCGCCGCGGACGAGCGGGATGTGCGGGTGGGCCCGCCGGAACTCGGCGGCCATGCCGCCGCCCGGCTCTACGGCGACGACGCGGGCGCCGCGGGCGTGCAGCAGGGCGGTGGCGATACCGGTCCCGGCGCCGACGTCGGCCACCCGGGCTCCGCGCAGCGGGCGCCCGGCGAGTTCCTCGACGGCGTCGAAGAGCCCGTCCGGATAGCCGGGCCGGTGCGCGGCGTACAGCGGGGCGGCCCTGTCGAAGGACCGGGCCCGCAGTTCCGCGCGGGGCCCGGCACCGGGTGCGGGCTCGGCCGGGGACCCGGATGCGGGCTCGTGCACGGGTGGGGGTGTGGGCTCGGGCGGGGGTGTGGGCGTCATGCGGGCATTGTTTTCGATCTACCGGCCGCTCTGCCAGCGGCGGCCCGGCCGGATCGCCCTCAGGCGCGCCGCCGCCGCGGGCGCGGGCGTGGCCGCCGCGCGTACCGGGCCACGGTGGCCGTCTGGACGACGAGCAGCACCGCGGCCCCCAGCCCGGCCGCCGTCGCCCGCGGGTCCGGCAGCCCCCACGCCCGGACGGCGAGTTCGACGACGCCGACGGCGGCGAGCGCGACCGCGAAGCGCGGGGTGAACTCGGCGTCGGTGCCGTGCAGGACGCCCGAGCCGACGACGAAGACGGCCAGCAGGACCGGAACCCACGGCACCGGCCCACGCAGCAGCACGGCGCCGCACTCCACCACCAGGAGGAGCAGGTTGCGCAGCAGTATCGACATGCACACATCATGCCCGCGGCCACCTCACGGACACGAGCACCGGCACGAGTACGGGCAACGGGCACGGGCCGGCACGGGCACGAGCACCGGCACGGCACCGGCCAGCACGGCACGGGCCGGGCCGGGCCGGGCGGGCACGAGCACGACCGCGGCCACGCGTACGGCCGCGGCCACGCGTGCAGGTATGCGCCCCGGCACCGAGACCGGCACCGGGGTGCCTGCGCCCTGCCGTACCCTCGGCCCATGACGGCCAGCGCGATCGACCTCCGCAAGATCGAACAGACCGCTCCGGCCCTGGTGAGCCTCTACAAGACCGCCGGGACCGCACTGCGCGAGCACGGGCTGGAGGGCGGCCGCGCCTCGGTGTACCTGGTTCTCGACCACTCGGGGTCGATGCGCCCGTACTACCGGGACGGCACCGTGCAGGCGCTCGCGGACCGGGTGCTCGGCCTGTCGGCGCACCTGGACGACGACGGGCGCGTCCCGGTGGTGTTCTTCTCCACCGACGTCGACGCGGTCGAGGAGATACCGCTCGCCGGGCACGCCGGGCGCGTCGCCGAGATCGCCTCCCGCCTCGGCCACATGGGCAAGACCTCGTACCACGCGGCGATGGACGCGGTCATCGACCACTACCTGGACTCGGGATCGGCCGCACCCGCCCTGGTCGTCTTCCAGACCGACGGCGGCCCGGTCAGCCGGCTCGCCGCGGAGAAGTACCTGTGCAAGGCGGCCAGGATGCCGCTCTTCTGGCAGTTCGTCGGCTTCGGCGACACCCGCAGCAAGCAGTTCGACTTCCTGCGCCGCCTCGACGAACTGCCCGTGCCGTCCCGTCGGGTCGTCGACAACGCGGGCTACTTCCACGCGGGCCCCGACCCCCGCGCGATGCCGGACCGGGAGCTGTACGACCGGCTGGTCGGGGAGTTCCCGGCCTGGCTGGCGGCGGCCCGGGCGGCGGGCATCGTGCGCGCCTGAGCGGCGGCCGCCGCCGTGCGCGCTTTGATGGACGTTTGACATCCTCCCCTCCCTGAAGGGAGGGGATTCCTACGGCTCGCGCCGTGGGTTTTCCTGCTTCGCCGCCGACTGCCCGCCCGGAGTTCTCCGTTGAGGTCTTACACCAGCTCCACAGGCCGTCACCGCCAGTCCGGCGGCCAGAAGGTTCTTCGCCGCGTTCACGTCCCGGTCGTGGGTCGCACCGCAGCCGCACGTCCAGGTACGGACGTGCAGGGGTATCTTCTCCTGGAGAGTGCCGCAGTTCGAGCACAGTTTGGAGGAGGGGAAGAAGCGGTCCACGACCACGACGTCCCGCCCGTACCAGGCGGCCTTGTACTCCAGGAGGCTGCGGAACTCCGCCCATGCCGCGTCACTGATGGCGCGGGCCAGAGAGTGGTTCTTGACCATGTTGCGCACGGCCAGGTCCCCGATCACGAGCGTTTGGTTTTCACGCACGAGTCGGGTGGTCAGCTTGTGCAGGTGGTCCCGGCGACGGTCGGTGATCCGGGCGTGGATCTTGGCGACCTTGATGCGGGCCTTGCGCCGGTTGGCGCCGTCGCCCTTGGCCTTCTTCGCCAGGACCCGCTGGGCTTTGGCGAGGCGGGCGCGGTCGCGGCGTTCGTGCCGGGGGTTGGTGATCTTCTCTCCGGTGGAGAGGGTCAGCAGGTGGTCCAGGCCGACGTCGATGCCGACCGCGTTCCGGTTGGCGGGGAGCGGCCTGAGGGACGCATCGTCGCACGGCATGGAAATGAACCAGCGGCCCGCGCTGTCCCGGGACACGGTTACGGTAGTCGGCTCGATGCCCTCGGGCAGGGGCCGGGACCAGACGATGTCCAGCGGCTGCGCCATCTTCGCCAGGGTGATCCTCCCGTTTCGGTACTTGAACGCGGAGCGAGCGCCAGGTTGTAGACCTTCCGCACACACCCGAACGTGCGCGACAGCTCGGCTGCCTGCGCATCGGTCGGATAGAAGCGGTATTTGAACCCCCGCTTCACGTCGGTCGTGGTCACGCCTCACAAGGAACAATCTCGGGCCAGAGCACTACGATCCGCCCCGGCGGCGAACCCCAGCTCGCCGCCCCGCTCCGCAGGGGTTTCGTTTCCTCCCCGGCTGAAGCCGGGGGCATCCACGAAAGGATCCAGATGACGACGAACAACTGGGCAGCGTTCGAAAAACAGGAACCGGAATTCGCGGCCACCGTCCGGGCCCGCTTCGCGCAGTACCCCCACCACGTCCTCGGCACCCTCCGCAAGGACGGCTCCCCGCGGCTGACCGGTATGAACGTCGACATCCGCGGCGGGGAGCTGTGGCTCGGCATGATGCAGGGCTCCATGAAGGCCCGCGACCTCCAGCGCGACCCGCGCTTCGCCCTGCACAGCAATCCGGGCGAGGACGAGGCCATGCCCGACGGGGACGTACGGATCTCCGGGCGGGCGATCGAGCAGGTGGACCCGCCCGAGCTGCACCGGTACGCGGAGGAGACGCAGACCCCGCACCCGTTCCACCTGTTCCACGCCGACCTGACGGAGGTCGTCCACGTCGGCGTCGACGGCGACGAGCTGGTGATCCGCACCTGGACCCCGCAGCACGGGCTCCACACCCTCCGCCGGGGCAACGACGACGAACCGCCGCGCGAGGAACCGGCGTAGGAGACGCACGGGGCGGGTGGTGCGCACCCCCACGGCGCACCACCTGCCCGTGCCTCCCCGAACCGTTCCGGCACCCCGGGCCGGGGCCGGGGCCGGTCAGCAGGACTTGGCGTCGGGCGGCGGGATGAACACGGTGTCCAGGACGCGCTCGTCGGCGAAGTCGACCGAGGTCCACTTCAGCGAGGTCGCGCCGTTGCGGAAGCTGAGCTCGTCCGGCAGCTCGTCGGCGGTGATGTCCTTCCCGATGTACACGACGGACAGCGTGCCGGAGCAGTTCTGCGCGGCGGGCGGCCGGCTGCCGGGAGCCATGCCGTCCTGCGGGCCCACGTTCACGGTGAGCGTGTTGATCGGCGCGTACGTGAACGAGTACTGGGCCGAGCCCGAGGTGGCGCGTTTCATGTCCACCCGGAAGTGGCCCAGCCGCAGCGGGACCGCCGAGCAGGGCCGCCGCGCCTCCTCCGGGAAGATGTGCACTCCGCTGTCGGTGGCGAACAGGGCCATGGGAAGGCGGGGTTCGCTGTTCTTCAGGTGCTTGAGGTAGTCGCGCCGCTCCGCCTCGCCCATGTTCGCCGTGGGCACGCACGACAGGGTGGGCGACGGCGAAGGCGTGGGCGTCGGCAGGGCGACCGGCGTACTGGCTGCCGACGACGGCGGCGGCGACGACGACGCGGGCCGGGAAGCGAACGGATCGGCGAGGGACGTCCCGGATGCCCCCGGGCCCGCACACCCCGCGAGCGCGAGCGCGGAGACGGCCAGTAGGGGCAGCAGGGGAACGACGGGCACACGGATTCGGCGCATGCAGCCTCCTCGTCAGGCGCGGCCGGTGTCCCTTCCGATGCTGGCAGCCCGGCCTCCGCAGCGGCATCCGTAGAACCGCCTACGTATCCCCGCCGTCCATTGCGGGTACCGGAGTTCCTGGGGGGAGGGTCACCATGACGGACAGGGTTCCACTGGTTGGCCGGGGGGCCGAACTGGACCGGCTGGAGGCGGTGCTCGACGGGAGGGGAGGCCGGCCGGGCGTCGTCGACCTGACGGGCGCGGCGGGGATCGGCAAGAGCCGCCTGCTGACCGAGTTGTGCGAACGGGCCGCGGACCGCGGGATGGCGGTACTGCGCGGCCGGGCCACCGAGTACGAACGACACATTCCGTTCCGCCTGTTCACCGACGCCTTCGCCGACCTGGACCCGGCCCTGCTGCACGGCCTGGACCCCCGGTCGCCGGCCGCCCCCGTTCTGTACGGGGTGGGGGCGCCGGCCGGGGAGCCGGAGCCGGGGGCCCGGGCTGCCGCGCCGGGGGTCGACGGGGCAGGTCCCGCGGACCGCTTCGCCGCGCACCGCGCGACCGCCCGGCTGCTCGCCGAGCTGGCCGGGCGCGGCGGGACCGGCCTCCTCATCGCCCTCGACGACCTGCACTGGGCCGACCCGGCCTCGCTGGAGCTCCTCGACCACCTCGTACGGCACCCCCTGCGCGCGCCCGTCGTGATCGCCGGGGCCCGGCGGGACCGGCAGACCTCGCCCTCCCTCACGGCCGCACTCACCCGGGGCGTCGACGCCGGGGCCGTACTGTGCCTGGACCTCGGGCCGCTCGCCGAGGACGCCTGCGTGGAACACCTCGCCGCCGGGCTGCCGCCCGACCGGGCCGCCCGGCTGTACGCGGCCAGCGAGGGCAACCCGCTGTACTTCCTGACCCTGCTCCAGGGGCAGTCCGGCAGCGCGGTCCCGGCCGGCGGGCTCGCCACCCTGCTGCTCGACGAGCTGACCCCGCTGACCGTCGCGCAGCGCCGCACCGCCGAGGCCGCCGCCGTGCTCGGCGACCACAGCACGCCGTCGCTGCTGGCCCTGACCCTGGCGGCCCCCGACCTGGCCGGGCTCCACGCGGACCTGAGCGCCCTGGCCCGCCGCGACCTGCTGCGACCGGGCCCGGGCGGCGGGTGGTCGCTGCGCCATCCGGTGCTGCGGGCCGTGGTCCACGAGAACACCGAGTACCGGCGGCGCGCCGGAATGCACCGGCGGGCCGCCGCCGCGCTGGCCGGGGCCGGCGCGGCCGCGTCCGTACGGGCCCACCACGTGGAGCGGGCGCTGACCGGCTGGGACCCGGACCTGGCCGATGTCCTGCTGGAGGCGGCCGGGCAGTCCGAGACCACGGCCCCGGCGAGCAGTGCGCACTGGCTGGGGGTGGTGCTGCGGGTGCTGCCGGACACGCCCCGGTACACCGCGCGGCGTCGGGAGCTGATGCTGAAGCGGGCGCGGGCTCTCAGCGTCTGCGGAAACCTGCGCGAGAGCCGGGACCTGCTCCACGAGGTGATCGCCACGATACCGACGACGGACGACGCCGGCCGGGACGACCTGCACGCCCGGGACGAGGGCGACGCCGCCGGGGTGCGGGCGGCCGCGGTCACCCTGTGCGCCTCGATGGAGCGCCACCTCGGCCAGTACCGGGCCTCGGTCGCCCTCCTGCGCCGGGAGCTGCGGCGGCGACCCGCCCCCGGGCCCGCCGAGGCGGTGGCACTCGGCCTGGAACTGGGCTCCTCCGCGCCGCATTCCTCGGCGTACCGGGACGTCCGCCCGGAGGTGCTGCGCACGTACGAGCTGGCCCGCACGCTCGGCGACGAGCCGGCGGCGGCGGGCGCCCTGGCGATCTCGGCGCTCGGGGAGGCGTACGACGGGAACCTGCCCGCCGCCCGGGAGTACACCGACCGGGCCGGGGCCTGCGTGGACGCCCTCACCGACCGCGACCTCGCGGACCTGTGCGAACCGCTGGCCCGGCTCGGCTGGGCCGAGTTCTACCTGGAGCGGTACGAGGACGCCGAGCGGCACGCCGACCGGGGCGTGGCCATCGCGCGGCGGGGCGGGCCCCTGCACCTGCTGCCGCACCTGCTGCTGTGCAAGGCGAACGTCCACATGCACTCGTGCCGGCTCGGCTCGGCCCTGGACCTGGCGGACGAGGCCGAGAGCATCGCCCGCGGCATCGGCAGCGACGAACTGCTGGCGCTGGTCCTGGCCAACAAGGCGCAGGTGCTGATCGCGGCCCAGCCGCCCGACGACGGCCTCGCGCTGGCCGCCGCCGAGGAGGCGGTCGCCGCGGCCGGACCGCGGACCAGCTGGTGGGCGTCCCTGGCGTGGTGCGTGATGGGCTACGCCGCCCTGCACGCCGGAGACACGCGGCGGGCCCGCTCGGCGATGCTCCGGGCGGGCGGGCCCGACCTGGCCGGGCTGCAGCCGTCGATGCGGCCGCTGTTCCTGGAGGTCCTGGTCACGGCGGCCGTGTGCGCGGGGGACCTGGCCGGCGCCGAGGCCTGGGCGCAGCGGGCCCGCCGCGAGGCGGACCACCTGGACCTGCCCGTCCAGCGGGCGTCGGCCCTGCGGAGTGAGGGCCAGGTCCTGGCCGGGCAGGGCTCCCCCGGCGCGGCGGCCCAGCGCTACGCGCTGGCCGCGGAGGAGGCCGCCCGCTCCGGCGCAGCCCTGTGGGAGGCGCAGTCCTTGCTCCTCTGCTCGTCCCTGACGGCGGAGTCGGGCGACACCGACGCGGCGGAACGGATGTGGCGCCGCGGCCGCGGCCTGGCCGAAACGGGCGGCGCCCACCTCCTGACGGGCCTGGCGGACCTGCTGCGCCCGACCCGAGTGACGGGGGCGGCGGGGTCTCCCCGATTACCGGGTCTGACCCGACGCGAACAGGAGATCGCGGCCCTGGTCGCGGAGGGCCTCACCACCCCGGCCATCGCGGCGCGCCTGTACCTCAGCCCGCGCACGGTGGACACCCACCTCTCCCACATCTTCCGCAAGACGGGCGTCACGAGCCGCTCGGCCCTGGCCGCCCTGACGGCCCGCACGACCTCCCACCCGGCCTCCCGCACCGGCGTTGTCAGTGGCACCGCCTAGCGTGGTACGAGCCGGGCCCGACCGGCCCGACGAAAACCACAAGGGGGAGAAATGAAGCGCACGTTGAGGCCCCGCAAGTCCGTAGCGACAGCGGCAACGACGGCGGCGATGACGGCGGCACTGGCGATGACGATCGGGGCGGGCCAGGCCTCGGCACAGGACGGACTCATCGGCTACCCCGGCCCCGACGGGCTGATCTGGGTGCAGGAGCAGAGGGGCTCCGGCGGCTTCGTCTCGGGCGGCCTCGCCGCCCGGCTGGACACGTACACCACCTTCGCCTGCGAAGGCGGCGGCAGCATCGAGGTGGCCTTCCGCCTCGAAGAGCATCCGGACCGCAACCCGGCCCCCTTCGCCCTCGCCTGCCCGGCCGGCAGCCCGGCCCGCATCACGGTCCCCCTGGGCACGGGCCTCCACGGCGGCTTCCACGCCGTGGTGACGGCCTCGTCCCCGTCCATACGCTGGGGCGCGACGGTCGTCCAGCCGGAGTAACACCAGGCCCGGCCAAGCTGCCCTCGACGGTACAGCTGAAAGCCCGCTTCGACGCCTCCAACGCGACGATCCAGAAGTCCGTCCGGCTCCTCAAGGACGAGGGACTGGCCGTCGGGCGGGCGGGCGCCGCAGTGACCGTACGCGAGAACCGGCAGCGGACCGTACGCCCGGCGGGCTCCCTCACCCCGGCGGCGGCCGGAGCCGCCTACCCGTGGCTCACCGAGGCCGCGGACCGGCAGGCGGTGGCGCGCAGCTCGCTGCTGTCGGTCGACGAGGTTCACGTCATGGGCGACGTTGCGACGGCCCTCGGCCTGCCCGAAGGCAGCCCGGCAGTGTGCCGACGACAGCTGATCAGCGTCGACGGCGAGCCTGCCGAGCTCGTGAGCTCGTACTATCCGCCGGACATCGCCAGGAACACGCCCCTGGCCGAAGCCCGCCGGATCCGCGGCGGCACGCCGACCCTGCTGACCGAGCTCGGCTTCCCTCCGCGCTCAGCGTGGACCGGGTATCAGCCCGGGTCGCCACGCAGGAGCAGTACAGGGCCCTGCGCCTCCCGGGTGAGCTGCCGGTGCTGCGCACGCTCCGCACGGTGTACGGAGACGGTGACCGGCCCGTGGAGGTCACGGTCATGGTGAAGGCCGGACATCTCTACGAACTCCGGTACGAGTTCACGCCCGAGCCCTGACGCGCCGCACCCACGCGCCACGGCGCCCGCCGTCCCTGGTCGGGGAAGGTGGCGGGCGCCGTGTCGAGTTCCGCACGCCGTTGTACGGACCGTATGAGGGGTCCTCCCGCGTCAGCGGGAGGGGTACTGCAGGTCGTACTGCCGGACTGTGCTCAGACCGCCAAGGCGCGGTCCGTCGGCTTGACCGGGTACGGGAGGGTGCTGCTGCCCGTCAGGTAGCGGTCGACGCCGCGGGCCGCGGAGCGGCCCTCCGCGATGGCCCACACGATGAGGGACTGGCCGCGGCCGGCGTCGCCGGCGACGTAGACGCCGTCGACGTTGGTGGCGTAGGCGGCGTCGCGGGCGATGTTGCCGCGCTCGTCCAGCTGCAGGCCGAACTGCTCGACCAGGCCGTTGGACTTGTCGGTGCCGGTGAAGCCCATCGCGAGGGTGACGAGCTGGGCCGGGATGCGGCGCTCGGTGCCCTCGCGCTGGACGAGCTTGCCGTCGACGAATTCGACCTCGACCAGGTGCAGGGCCTGGACGTTGCCGTCCTCGTCGCCCTCGAAGTGGGTGGTGGAGACGGAGTAGACCCGCTCGCCGCCCTCTTCGTGGGCCGAGGTGACCTTGTAGAGCATGGGGAAGGTCGGCCACGGCTGGGCGACCGGGTTCCGCTCCTCGTTGGGGCGGGGCATGATCTCCAGCTGGGTGACGGAGAGGGCGCCCTGGCGGTGGGCGGTGCCGACGCAGTCGGCGCCGGTGTCGCCGCCGCCGATGACGACGACGTGCTTGCCCTCGGCGGTGAGGGGCGGGGCGACGTAGTCGCCTTCCTGGACCTTGTTGGCGAGCGGCAGGTACTCCATGGCGAAGTGGATGCCGTTCAGGTCGCGGCCGGGGACGGGCAGGTCGCGGGAGACGGTGGCGCCGGCGGCGATGACGACGGCGTCGAACCGCTTGCGCAGGTCGGTGGCGGTGATGTCGCGGCCGACCTCGATGCCGGTGCGGAACTTGGTGCCCTCCGCGCGCATCTGCTCGATGCGGCGGTTGATGTGCACCTTCTCCATCTTGAACTCGGGGATGCCGTAGCGCAGCAGGCCGCCGATGCGGTCGGCACGCTCGTACACGACGACGGTGTGGCCGGCGCGGGTGAGCTGCTGGGCGGCGGCGAGGCCGGCCGGGCCGGAGCCGATGACGGCGGCGGTCTTGCCGGAGAGGCGGTCGGGGGCCTGCGGGGCGACGCCGCCGTTGTCCCACGCCTTGTCGATGATGGAGACCTCGACGTTCTTGATGGTGACGGCCGGCTGGTTGATGCCGAGCACGCACGCCGACTCGCACGGGGCGGGGCACAGGCGGCCGGTGAACTCGGGGAAGTTGTTGGTGGCGTGCAGGCGCTCGGAGGCGGCCGCCCAGTCCTCGCGGTAGGCGTAGTCGTTCCACTCGGGGATGAGGTTCCCGAGCGGGCAGCCGTTGTGGCAGAACGGGATGCCGCAGTCCATGCAGCGGCCGGCCTGCTCGCTGATGATGGGGAGCAGGGAGCCGCGGACGTAGACCTCGTTCCAGTCCTTGAGCCGCTCCTCGACGGGGCGGGAGCAGGCGGTCTGGCGGGTGGTGGTGAGGAAGCCCTTCGGGTCAGCCATGGGTCGCCGCCTCCATCATCTTCTCGGTGGTCTCGGACTCGGAGAGTCCGGCCCGCTCAGCGGCGTCCTTGGCGGCGAGCACTGCCTTGTACGTGGTCGGGATGATCTTGCTGAAGCGGGCCGCCGCGGCGTCCCAGTCAGCGAGGAGCTTCGCGGCGACGGTCGAGCCGGTCTCCTCCTCGTGGCGGCGCACCACATCGTGCAGCCACTGCTTGTCCTCGTCGGAGGGGGCCTCGACGGCCCCCGCGTTGCCGGCGTTGACCTGCCGCGGGTCGAGGTCGACGACGTACGCGACGCCGCCGGACATGCCGGCCGCGAAGTTGCGGCCGGTCTCGCCGAGGACGACGGCGGTGCCGCCGGTCATGTACTCGCAGCCGTGGTCGCCCACGCCTTCCGAGACGACCAGGGCGCCGGAGTTGCGGACGCAGAACCGTTCGCCGGTGCGGCCGCGCACGAACATCTCGCCGCCGGTGGCGCCGTAGCCGATGGTGTTGCCGGCGATGGTGCTGTATTCGGCGAGGTGGTCGGCGGCGCGGTCCGGGCGGACGACGATGCGGCCGCCGGAGAGGCCCTTGCCGACGTAGTCGTTGGCGTCGCCCTCCAGGCGGAGGGTGACGCCGCTCGGCAGGAAGGCGCCGAAGGACTGGCCGGCGGAGCCGGTGAAGGTGAGGTCGATGGTGTCGGCGGGCAGGCCCGCGCCGCCGAACTTCTTGGTGACCTCGTGGCCGAGCATGGTGCCGACGGTCCGGTTGATGTTGCGGATGGCGACCTGGGCGCGGACGGGCTGGGCCGCCTCGGCGGTGGCCGCGCCGAGGGCGTCGGCGGCGAGCTCGATCAGCTCGTTGTCGAGGGCCTTCTCCAGGCCGTGGTCCTGGGGGACGAGGGCGTGGCGGACGGCGCCGTCGGGCAGGCCGGGCACGTGGAAGAGCGGCTCCAGGTCGAGGCCCTGCGCCTTCCAGTGGGTGACGGCCTTGGCGGTGTCGAGCAGTTCGGCGTGGCCGACGGCCTCTTCGAGGGTGCGGAAGCCCAGCTCGGCGAGGAGTTCGCGGACTTCCTCGGCGATGAACTCGAAGAAGTTGACGACGAATTCGGGCTTGCCGGAGAAGCGGTCGCGCAGGACCGGGTTCTGGGTGGCGATGCCGACGGGGCAGGTGTCGAGGTGGCAGACGCGCATCATGACGCAGCCGGAGACGACGAGCGGCGCGGTGGCGAAGCCGAACTCCTCGGCGCCGAGGAGGGCGGCGATGACGACGTCGCGGCCGGTCTTGAGCTGGCCGTCGGTCTGGACGACGATCCGGTCGCGCAGCCCGTTGAGCAGCAGGGTCTGCTGGGTTTCGGCGAGGCCGAGCTCCCAGGGGCCGCCCGCGTGCTTGAGCGAGGTGAGCGGGGAGGCGCCGGTGCCGCCGTCGTGGCCGGAGATGAGGACGACGTCGGCGTGGGCCTTGGAGACGCCCGCCGCGACCGTGCCGACGCCGACCTCGGACACCAGCTTCACGTGGATGCGGGCGGCCGGGTTGGCGTTCTTGAGGTCGTGGATGAGCTGGGCGAGGTCCTCGATGGAGTAGATGTCGTGGTGCGGCGGCGGGGAGATGAGGCCGACGCCCGGGGTGGAGTGCCGGGTCTTGGCGACCCACGGGTAGACCTTGTGGCCGGGCAGCTGGCCGCCCTCGCCGGGCTTGGCGCCCTGGGCCATCTTGATCTGGATGTCGTCCGCGTTGACCAGGTACTCGGAGGTGACGCCGAAGCGGCCGGAGGCGACCTGCTTGATCGACGACCGGCGGGCCGGGTCGTACAGGCGGTCCGGGTCCTCGCCGCCCTCACCGGTGTTGGACTTGCCGCCCAGCCGGTTCATGGCGATGGCGAGGTTCTCGTGCGCCTCCTTGGAGATGGAGCCGTACGACATGGCGCCGGTGGAGAACCGCCTGACGATCTCGGAGACGGGTTCGACCTCGTCCACGGAGACGGCGGGGCGGTCGCTCTTGAAGGCGAAGAGGCCGCGGAGCGTCATGAGGCGCTCGGACTGCTCGTTCACCCGGTCCGTGTACTTCTTGAAGATGTCGTACCGGCGGTTGCGGGTGGCGTGCTGGAGGCGGAAGACCGTCTCCGGGTCGAACAGGTGCGGCTCGCCCTCGCGGCGCCACTGGTACTCGCCGCCGATCTCCAGCGCGCGGTGCGCGGGGGCGATCCCGGAGGCCGGGTAGGCCTTGGCGTGGCGGGCGGCGACTTCCCTGGCGATGACGTCGAGGCCGGCGCCGCCGATCTTGGTGGCGGTGCCCTGGAAGTAGGTCTCGACGAACTGCTCGTCGAGGCCGACGGCCTCGAAGACCTGGGCGCCGCGGTAGGAGGCGACGGTGGAGATGCCCATCTTGGACATGACCTTCAGGACGCCCTTGCCGAGGGCGTAGATCAGGTTCCGGATGGCCTTCTCGGGCTCGATGCCCTCGATGAACGTGCCGTCGCGCAGCAGGTCCTCGACGGACTCCATGGCGAGGTACGGGTTGACGGCGGCGGCGCCGTAGCCGATGAGGAGGGCGACGTGGTGGACCTCGCGGACGTCGCCGGCCTCGACCAGCAGGCCCACCTGGGTGCGCTGCTTGGTGGCGATGAGGTGGTGGTGCACTGCGGCGGTGAGCAGCAGCGACGGGATCGGCGCGTGCTCGGCGTCGGAGTGCCGGTCCGAGAGGACGATGAGGCGGGCGCCGCCCGCGATGGCGGCGTCGGCCTCGGCGCGGATCCCGGCGATCCGAGCGGCGAGGGCGTCGGCGCCGCCGGAGACCCGGTAGAGGCCGGAGAGGGTGGCGGCCTTCATGCCGGGCATGTCGCCGTCGGCGTTGATGTGGATGAGCTTGGCCAGCTCGTCGTTGTCGATCACCGGGAAGGGGAGCGTGACGCTGCGGCAGGACGCGGCGGTGGGCTCCAGCAGGTTGCCCTGCGGTCCGAGGGAGGACACGAGCGAGGTGACGAGCTCCTCGCGGATGGCGTCCAGCGGCGGGTTGGTGACCTGCGCGAAGAGCTGGGTGAAGTAGTCGAAGAGGAGCCGGGGCCGCTCGGAGAGGGCGGCGATCGGGGAGTCGGTGCCCATGGAGCCGATCGGCTCGGCGCCGGCGCGGGCCATCGGCGCGAGGATGACGCGGAGTTCTTCCTCGGTGTAGCCGAAGGTCTGCTGGCGGCGGGTGACCGAGGCGTGGGTGTGCACGACGTGCTCGCGCTCGGGCAGGTCCGTCAGCTCGATCTCGCCGGAGTCGAGCCATTCGGCGTACGGGGCGGCGGCGGCCAGCCCGGCCTTGATCTCGTCGTCCTCGATGATCCGGTTCTGGGCGGTGTCGACGAGGAACATGCGGCCCGGCTGGAGGCGGCCCTTGCGGACGACCCTGGCGGGGTCGATGTCGAGGACGCCGACCTCGGAGGAGAGCACGACGAGGCCCTCGTCGGTGACCCAGTAGCGGCCGGGGCGCAGCCCGTTGCGGTCGAGGACCGCGCCGACCTGGGTGCCGTCGGTGAAGGTGACGCAGGCCGGGCCGTCCCAGGGCTCCATCATCGTGGAGTGGTACTGGTAGAAGGCGCGGCGGGCCGGGTCCATGGAGGTGTGGTTCTCCCAGGCCTCCGGGATCATCATCAGCACGGCGTGGGGCAGGGAGCGGCCGCCGAGGTGCAGGAGCTCCAGGACCTCGTCGAAGGAGGCGGAGTCGGAGGCGTCCGGGGTGCAGATCGGGAAGATCCGGTCGAGGGCGCCCTGCCCGAAGGCATCCGTGACGAGCTGGGACTCGCGGGCCCGCATCCAGTTCCGGTTGCCCTTGACCGTGTTGATCTCGCCGTTGTGGGCGACGAACCGGTACGGGTGGGCGAGCGGCCAGGACGGGAAGGTGTTGGTGGAGAACCGGGAGTGGACCAGGGCGAGCGCCGAGGCGAAGCGGCGGTCGGAGAGGTCGGGGAAGAAGGGCTCCAGCTGGCCGGTGGTCAGCATGCCCTTGTAGACGATGGTGCGGGCGGACAGCGAGGGGAAGTAGACCCCGGCCTCGCGTTCGGCGCGCTTGCGCAGCACGAACGCCTTGCGGTCGAGGGCGATCCCGGTGTTCTCGCCGTCGGCGACGAAGAGCTGGGAGAAGGCCGGCATGGTGGCGCGGGCGCCGTTGCCGAGCAGCTCGGGGGTGACCGGGACCTCGCGCCAGCCGAGGACGGTGAGGTTCTCCTCGGCGGCGATGGCCTCGATCTGCTCCACGGCGGCGGCCTGTGCGGTGCCGTCGGCGGGGAGGAAGGCGATGCCGACGGCGTACGCGCCGGCTTCGGGGAGCTCGAATCCGGTGGCCTCGCGGAGGAAGGCGTCCGGGACCTGGCAGAGGATGCCGGCTCCGTCGCCCGAGTCCGGCTCGGAGCCGGTGGCGCCGCGGTGCTCGAGGTTCCGCAGTACGGTCAGCGCTTGCTCGACCAGCGTGTGGCCGGCCTCGCCGCTGAGGTTGGCCACAAAGCCGACGCCGCAGGCGTCGTGCTCGTTGCGCGGGTCGTACATGCCCTGTCGGGCGGGGCGACCGTCCATGGGCGACCAGGCGGTGTTGCTGGGGCCGGTCGCGGAGTGCGTGGATGCGGAACGCATCGGCTCTCCCGTCGTCGTCGTGGCATTGGTGCATAGCCGAGGGACGACGTTGGCCCTCTGCGAAATTTCGTGCAGGTTACATGATGGCTGCCATCCCGGGAAGCGGATATCGGCGTTTCAGCATGTGGACACCGCACGGGGCAGAGAAGGGGTGTTCCGGGGTCCCGCAGGGTCCTGCGGGAGTGTGTCGTAGCAGGTCAGGGTGGGTTGCGGCGCGTGCGGTGGCACGACGCCGGGCTGGTTCCCGGCGCGAAGAAGGTGGGCATCGTTGCCCGGCGCGCCCTGCTGTGATGCCCGGCGGACACGGGATCGAAACCGCCGGGTAACGAACTACTTATGTTGTGCTCTGCATAGTGTCTCATTCGATGCGCGGTCAGCCTATGGCTGTGCCGATCCAGGTTCCCAGGATGTACGTCACACCGGCGGCCGCGCCACCCAGGAGCAGCTGTCGGAGGCCGCTGGACCACCAGGACCGGGCGGTGACCTTGGAGACGACGGCCCCGCAGGCGAAGAGTCCGGCCAGGGCGAGCAGCACCGCGGGCCACAGGGCCGTGGCGCCGAGCAGGTAGGGCAGGACGGGCAGCAGCGCGCCGAGCGCGAAGGAGCCGAACGAGGACGCCGCGGCGACCAGCGGCGACGGCAGGTCGTCGGGGTCGATCCCGAGCTCCTCGCGGGCGTGGATCTCCAGGGCCTGGTCGGGGTCGCGGGACAGCTGCATGGCGACCTCGCGGGCGAGGGCCGGGGTGACGCCGCGGGAGACGTACAGCTCGGCCAGCTCCTCCATCTCGTCGACGGGGTGCCCCAGCAACTGCTGCCGTTCGACGTCGAGTTCGGCGAGGACCAGCTCGCGCTGCGAGGCGACGGAGGTGTACTCGCCCGCGGCCATCGAGAAGGCGCCGGCGGCGAGGCCGGCCAGCCCGGTGATGACGACGGCGTGCGGGGCGACGGCGCCGCCGGCCACGCCGGTCATCAGGGCGAGGTTGGAGACGAGCCCGTCCATGGCACCGAACACGGCCGGCCGCAGCCAGCCGCCGTTGACGTCCCGGTGGGTGTGGTTGTCCCGGTGGGCCGTGTGCAGCGGCGCTTCGGTGTCGATGATGGACATGCGACGTATCTCCCCTTTTGTCCGTACGGGGGCACACGGGAGCCCTGGCACGCTCCCCTCCCCCTCAACACCTCGAAACTACGCACGATTTCTGTTGCCCGCCAGCAAGGAAGGCCGTACTTACCTGGGCATTTGCGGGTCGGCGACCGGGTGACGACGGCGCGGCCGGGGTGTTTCGCGACGACCGGCAAACCGCATGTCATGACACAAATCCCCCTAGGGGTCGTGAGGGCCCCGTCCAGCCCCCTCGGATGGACCCCTTCGGATGGAGAGGCGCGCGCCATGGAGCTGACCGCCGCATGCACTCCGGGCAGTCCCTGCCCCCCGCAGGTCCTCCTCGAACGGTCCAGGGGCGCCCTCCTGGGCCTCGCGGTGGGCGACGCGCTGGGCGCCCCCGCAGAGAACATGAAACCGTCGGAGATCCGCGCGAGATGGGGCCGGATCGAGGGCTTCGTCACCGAGGACCCGACGGGCACGGACGACACCGAGTACGCGATCTTCTCGGGGCTGCTGCTGGCCCGGCACGGGTCGGCGCTCACCGTCGCGCACGTGGAGCGCGCCTGGCACCACTGGATCGCCGACCTGGACGAGGGCCCGTTCCGCGGGGCGGGATTCTCCGAGCGGGGCACGCTGGAGAACCTGCGGCGGGGCCTCGCGGCGCCCATCTCCGCGCAGCACCGGCACGCCTGGTCGGACGGCCTGGCGATGCGGGCGGCGCCGTTCGGGGTGTTCGCGGCGGGGCGGCCGGCCGAGGCCGCCCGGCTCGTCGCGATCGACGGCACCGTCAGCCACGACGGGGAGGGCATCTACGGCGGCCAGGCCGTCGCGGCGGGCGTCGCCGCGGCGATGGCCGGCGCCGGGCCCGCGTCGGTCGTCTCCGCCGCCCTCTCGGTCATCCCGTCCGACTCCTGGACCGCCCGCTCCCTGCGCCGGGCCGCCACCGCCGCCCCGCGCGGCGAACGGGCCGTGCGCTCCGCGGTGGTCATCGGCGGCTACCCGTGGACGGACCTGGCCCCGGAGGCCGTCGGCCTGGCCTTCGGGGCGTTCGCCGCCTGCCGGGGGGACTTCGCCGACTCGGTCCTGACCGCGGTGAACATGGGCCGCGACGCGGACACCACGGCGGCCGTGGCGGGCGCCCTCGCCGGGGCGCTGCGCGGCGTCGGCGCGATCCCCGGGGCGTGGGCGTCGGCGATCGGGCCGGTGCGCGGCCGGTGCCTGCCCTCGATGCGCGGCTACCACGTCCTGGACGTCGCCGACCTCCTCACCCCGGAATCCGAGACCCCCCGATGACCCCACCCCAGGACCCCGCCCCGCCCGCACCGCCGACCGCCCCGGCTCCGGCCCGCGCGTTCTGGTCCCCCGCCGACGGCGACACCCCCGTACCGCAGGCAGCCCCCGCCGACGCCGTGGTCGTTCCACGGGCGGCGGCCCCCGCAGGGCCCCCGCCCGCCCTGGCGGGCAGCGCGCCCCCGGCCGGGGCGGGCGGCGGGCTCGGGACCGTGGCGGGCGGCGGGCTCGCGGCCGTGGCGGGCCGGGGGCGCGGGGGCGGCGCGGGCCGGGGTGGGGAGGTGTGGCGGGGGCGGATCGAGGGGTTGCTGATCGGGTTGGCCGTGGGGGACGCCGCCGGGTGGCCCGCCGCCCGGCACCGGGCCAGCCGGATGCCCCAGTGGACCCGCCGGCTCACCCGGGAGCTGGATACGTTCGCCGAGCAGAACGCCACCACCACCCTCCCCGTCCCCATCGCCTTGAACCAGCCGCCGGAGCCCCTGCTCCTCGGCCCGTCGGACGACGCCGAGTGGGCGGCGTTCGCAGCCGAGTCGGTGCTCACCGCCGGCGAGGGGCTGCTCAGCGACCTCGGCCCGTCCCGCCGGATGCGGGCCGCGATCGACCTCGCCTGGAACGCCCTGGCCAGCGAGATCGCCGCCGCGGCGGAGCGCGCCCCCGAGGTCGAGTCCGCCGTGCTGCCGCTGCGGGCACGGATCTCCGTACGGGCCGGCCTCGGCAATCTCGCCGCCGGGCTGCGCCCGCCCGCCACCGGCCACGACAACCCGCACTACTTCGACGACGCCGCCTGCGTCCGTGCCTGCGTCCTCGCCGTCGTCCACCCCGGCGACCCGGAGGCCGCGGCCGACCTCGCCGAGTTCGACGCCCGCTACACCCAGGACGGCGACGGCGTCCACGGTGCCCGCGCCATGGCCGCCGCCCTCGCCGCCGCCCTCGCGGGCGCGGACACCGACAGCGCCGTCGAGGCCGCCCTCGCCCAGCTGCCCGGGGCCACCGAGATCGGCCGCAACGCCCGCCACGCCGTGAAGCTCGCCCGTACGCACACGGAGGGCGGCGGCGCCTTCGCCATCGTCCCGACCCTCGAACACGAGATCGTCGACCACGTCTACAGCTACGGCATCGCCGCCGCCGAGACCGTCCCGGTCGCCCTCGCCCTGGCCACCGCCGCCCGCGGCCGGGCGGTCGACGCCGTCCCGGCCGCGGCGTGCCTGTCCCGCGTCGCGGACTCCGCCCCCGCCCTCGCCGGCGCGCTCACCGGCGCCCTCGGCGGCGGCGACGCGATCCCCGCCGCCTGGCGCGATGCCTGCCGCGTCCTGTCCGGCTGCGCCCTGCCCCGCCTCGCCGGCACGGACCTCGTCGAACTCGCCGCGCTGCTCGCTCGCACGGAACTCACCTCACCCAAGGGATGATTCGGACATGACGCTCACTCTGGAAGACCGGGCGGCAGGCTGCCTCGTCGGGGCCGCCGTCGGCGACGCCCTCGGCGGCCCGGTGGAGGGCTGGTCCCCGGACCTGATCGCGCAGCGCCACGGCGGCCGCGTCCACGGCATCGTCGGCCCCTGGTACGAGGACTGGCGCACCGCCCGGCCCGTCGCCCCGTACCACAAGGGCGACGGCCACGTCACCGACGACACCCTGATGACGCACGCCCTGGTCCGGGTCTACGAGGCCGTACGGGACCACCTGGACGCGTACGCGGTCGCCGAGCACCTCGTCCCGGACCTGATGACCCGGCCGCGCTGGATCCCCGAGCTGGAGGCCGAGGCCCTCCCCCTCCAGCGGATCTTCCTCGCCGAGAAGTGGATCGTGGCCCGCCTGCACTACGGGCACGCCGATCCGCGCGAGGCGGGCAGCGGGAACATCGTCAACTGCGGTGCGGCGATGTACATGGCGCCGGTCGGCATCGTCAACGCGGGCAATCCGGCGGGCGCGTACGCGGAGGCGCTGGACGTCTCCGCCGCCCACCAGTCCTCGTACGGGCGGGAGGCCGCGGGTGTCCTCGCGGCGGCGGTGGCGGCGGCGTGCGCGCCGGGGGCGACGGTGTCGTCGGTGGTGGACGCCGCGCTCGCGCTGGCCAAGGACGGCACGCGGGCCGCGATCGAGGCGGTCTGCGAAGCGGCCGGGCGCCACCGGGACTTCGAGTCGGCGCTGGGGCCGCTGCGGGCGGCGGTGGCCCCGTACGACTCGGTCGGCGACGACTACCGCGCGCCGTCGCTGGGCGCCCGGCGGCCGTCCCGGCTGCACTCGATCGAGGAACTGCCGGTCGCGCTCGGCATGCTGGTCGTCGCGGACGGCGCGTACGAGGAAGCGGTGCTCGGGGCGGTCAACTACGGGCGGGACTGCGACTCCATCGCCACCATGGCGGGGGCGGTCGCCGGGGCGCTGGCGGGGGAGGCCGCGGTCCCGGCGGGCTGGGCGAAGCAGGTCGCCGAGGCCAGCCGGCTCGACCTGCACGCGCCGGCGGCGGCGCTGGCCGCGGTGGCCCGGGAGGTCTTCGCCCTGGACCGGTCGCGGCGCCGCGCCCACGAGGCGGCCTTCGCGACGATCGCGGCCCTGTGACGGGCGCCCCGGGCGGGCTGCGGCTGACCTGGGTGCAGCCGGAGGACCTCGTCGGCCACGAGCTGCGGCAGGCCGCCGAGGACGGGCGGGACGCGGAACCGCTGCTGCGCCGCTGGCTGGCCGCGGGCGGCCGCCCGGCCCCCGCCCGGGCCGGCGCCTCCGCCGACCCGGGCCCGCCGGGGCTCCGCGACCTGGCCGCCCGCCTCCTGACCGAACTGGCCGCCCTCCCCCGCCCGTCGGCCGCCGCCGAGCCGTCCGCCTGGCCGGCCGTCGCCGCCGCCTGCGTCCCCGCCCCGGGCCCTGGGCCCATCCCCCGACCGCCCGCCGAACCCACCGGGGCGGCCCCCACCGCGACCGGGCGCACCGGGGCGGACGGCGGCGGGGGCGCACCCGCCGGGAGGCCCGCCGCAGCCGGGCCCGCCTGGGGCGGGAGCCGCGGGGGGTCGGACGGTGGGCTGCGCGGGCGGCTTGAGGCGGCCTGGGTCGGGCGGGCCGTGGGCTGCGTGCTCGGCAAGCCCGTGGAGAAGCTGCCGCTGGAGGGGATCCGGGCGCTGGCCCGGGCGGCCGGGAACTGGCCGCTGGACGACTGGTTCACCGCCCGCGGCGTGCCGCCCGCCCTGCTGGCCGCGTACCCGTGGAACCGCCGCTCCGCCGCCACCTCCCTCGCCGAGAACATCGACGGCACGCCCGAGGACGACGACCTCGACTACCCGCTGCTGAACCTGCTGCTCCTGCGCCGCCACGGCCGCCGCTTCACCACCGCCGACGTCGGCCGGCTGTGGCTGGACGAGCTCCCGGCCGGCCGGGCCTTCACCGCCGAGCGCATCGCGTACCGGAACCTGCTGCTCGGGCTGGAGCCCCCGGCGACCGCCACCCACCACAACCCGTTCCGGGAGTGGATCGGCGCCCTCATCCGCGCCGACGTGCACGGCTGGACCAACCCCGGCGATCCGCGGGCCGCCGCCGAGCAGGCCTGGCGGGACGCCTCGCTCAGCCACACCGGCAACGGCCTGTACGCCGCCCTGTTCGCGGCGGCGGCGATCGCGGAGGCGGCCTCCGGCCGGGCCGACGTCCACACCGCGCTGCGGGCCGGGCTGGCCGTCGTACCACCGGGGGCGCGCCTCGCCGAGGCCGTCCGGCACGCGATCCGGGCGGCGCGCGGGGAACGGGACTTCGACCGCGTCGTGGACCGGCTGCACGCCCGCTACGGTCACTACCACTGGGTCCACTCCGTCCCCAACACCGCCCTCGTCGCCGCCGCCCTGACCCACGCCGACGGCGACTTCACCCGCTCGGTGTGCCGTGCCGTCTCCGGCGGCTGGGACACCGACTCCAACGGGGCGACCGCCGGCTCGATCGCCGCCCTGGTGGCCGGCCGGGTCCCGGACCGCTGGGCCGCGCCCCTGAAGAACCGCCTGGCCACCACCGTCGCCGGCTTCGACGGCATCGGCTTCGACACCCTCGCCCGGCTCACCGCACAGGAGGCAGCACGCTCATGACGGCCATCGCCGTGCTCGGCAGTACGAACATGGACCTCGTCGCCTACGTACCGAAGGCCCCCCGCCTCGGGGAGACCGTCACCGGCCGCGCGTTCCGCACCGTCCCCGGCGGCAAGGGCGCCAACCAGGCCGTGGCCGCCGCCCGGTCGGGGGCGCAGGTGGTGATGATCGGCGCGGTCGGCGCCGACGAGTTCGGCGTACGGCTGCGCTCCGCGCTCACCGCGGCCGGGGTCGACACGGCGGGCCTGCGCACCGTGGAGGGCGCCAGCGGCACCGCGCACATCACGGTCGACGACGAGGGCGGCAACAGCATCATCGTCATCCCGGGTGCCAACGCCCGCGTGACGGGCCTGGAGGAGGGCGACGAGGCGCGGATCGCCGCCGCCGGGGCGCTGCTGCTCCAGCTGGAGGTGCCGCTGTCCGCGGTCGGGGCGGCCGCCCGGGTGGCCCGCGCGCACGGCGTGCGGACGGTGCTGACGCCCGCCCCGGCGCAGCCGCTGCCGGCGGAGCTGCTGGCCTCGGTGGACCTGCTGGTGCCCAACGAGCACGAGGCGGCGGCGCTGACCGGCCTGACGGACCCCCGCCAGGCGGCCGCGGCACTGCTGGGGCGGGTCCCGGAGGTGGTGGTCACGCTGGGCGCGGCGGGCGCGCTGTACGCGGCGCGGGGGCGGGAGCCGTACACGGTGCCCGCGCCGCGGGTGCGGGCGGTGGACTCCACGGCGGCCGGGGACACGTTCGCCGGGGCGCTGGCGGTGGCGCTGGGCGAGGGCCGGCCGGTACGGGAGGCGCTGGCGTGGGCGGCGACGGCGGCGTCCCTGTCGGTGCAGCGGCCCGGGGCCCAGGACTCGATGCCGGCACGGGCGGAGACCGACGCGGCCTTCGCCGCCGGCGCCGCCTCATGACCCCGCCGCCGGACGGGACGGCGGCCCCCGGGGGCGGGCCGCTGGCCGGGCTGCGGGTGCTCGATCTCGCCACGTTGTTCGCCGGGCCGCTCGCCGCCACGCTGCTCGGCGACTTCGGGGCCGAGGTGGTCAAGGTCGAGCATCCGGGCCGCCCCGACCCCTCCCGCGGGCACGGCCCCGCCAAGGACGGGATCGGCCTGTGGTGGAAGCTGCTGGGCCGGAACAAGCGGACGATGACCCTCGACCTGTCCACCCCCGGCGGCCGGGACACCCTGCTGCGGCTGGCCGCCACCGCGGACGTGGTCGTCGAGAACTTCCGCCCCGGCACCCTGGAGCGGTGGGGCCTGGGCTGGGACGAGCTGTCCGCCGCCAACCCGCGGCTGGTCCTGGCCCGCGTCACGGCCTTCGGCCAGCAGGGCCCGTACGCCCGCCGGCCCGGCTTCGGCACCCTCGCCGAGGCGATGAGCGGCTTCGCCGCGATCACCGGGGAGCCGGACGGCCCGCCGACCCTGCCGCCGTTCGGACTCGCCGATTCGATCGCGGCGCTGACCTGTGCGTACGCCGTGATGACGGCCCTCGCCGGACGCGACCGCACCGGCCGCGGGCAGGTCGTGGACCTGGCGATCATCGAGCCGATCCTGACCGTGCTGGGCCCGCACCCGCTCTGGTACGACCAGCTCGGCTACGTCCAGCCGCGCACCGGCAACCGCTCCGTCAACAACGCCCCCCGCAACACCTACCGCAGCGCCGACGGCCGCTGGCTGGCGGTGTCGACGTCGGCGCAGTCCGTGGCGGAGCGGGTGCTGCGGCTCGTCGGCCGGCCCGAGCTGGCGGCCGAGCCGTGGTTCGCGACCGGCTCGGGCCGGGCCGCGCACGCGCCCGTGCTCGACGAGGCCGTCGGCGACTGGATCGCCCGCCACAAGGCCGACGACGTCGTCACCGCCTTCGAGGAGGCCGAGGCGGCGATCGCCCGGGTGTACGACGTACGGGACGTCCTCGCCGATCCGCAGTTCGCGGCCCTGGACACGGTCACCGAGGTCGAGGATCCGGAGCTCGGCCCGCTCCGGATGCAGAACATCCTGTTCCGGCTGTCCGAGACCCCGGGCGCGATCCGCTGGGCGGGCCGCCCGCACGGCGCGGACACCGACGCCGTCCTCACCGAACTCGGCCTGACCGAGGCCGAGATCAGCGCACTCCGGCTGGAGGGGGCACTGTGATCCTGACCTGGCTCTACGTACCCGGTGACCGCCCGGAGGTGGTCGCCAAGGCCCTGCGCTCGGGGGCCGACGCCGTCATCGTCGACCTGGAGGACGCCGTGTCGGCGTCCCGCAAGGAGTACGCGCGGGCGGCCACCGCCGAGCTGCTCGCCGAGCGGCCCCCGGTCGCCGTCCACGTCCGCGTCAACGCCCTCGCCTCCCCCTGGGGCGGCGCCGACCTCGCCGCGCTGACGGGGAAGCGGGGGCTGGCCGGGCTGCGGCTGCCGAAGATCACCGCCCCGGAGCAGATCGTCCAGGCCGCCGACCGCACCGGCGGGGTGGCCCTGCACGCCCTGCTGGAGTCGGCGCTGGCCGTGGAGCGGGCGTACGAGATCGCCCGCGCGCACCCCGCCCTGCGCGGGCTGTCCCTCGGGGAGGCCGACCTCCGCGCCGACCTGGGCATCAGCGCGGAGGCGGGGCTGGACTGGCCGCGCTCGCGGGTGGTGGTCGCCGCCCGGGCCGCCGGGCTGCCCCCGCCCGCCCAGTCGGTGTTCCCCGACATCCGGGACATGGAGGCGCTCGCCGCCTCCTGCGCCCGGGGCCGGGCGCTGGGCTTCCTGGGCCGGGCGGCGATCCACCCGCGGCAGCTGCCGGTGATCGAGCGGGCCTACCTGCCGGCCCCGGAGGAGGTCAGCGCCGCCGAGGAGATCGTCGCCGCGGCGCGGCGCAGCCCGGGGGCGGTGGCCCTGCCCGACGGCCGGTTCGTCGACCCGGCGGTCCTGGCCGGCGCGGAGCGGGTCGTCGCCCTGTCCCGCCGGGAGTCGCCGGCCTTCTCCTGACGGCCCCGCCCGCGGTCAGGTGTTGAGGGGCGACCAGAGCCACTGGCCGCCGACGCGGACGTACAGCCGTTTGTTCGCCGAGTCGACGGCCATCGTGCCGTCCACCGGCTGCCGGGTGAAGGAGGCGTCGGTGACCGGGCCGGGGACCAGGCGCAGCGGCGGGTTGGCGGCGTTCCTGACGGGGACGGTGCCGCCGGACTGGCCGCCCTTGGTTCCGTAGCTGTTCTCGACCCGGAAGTCGCCGCTGCTCGACTGCTCGTAGTAAATGTGCGGGCCGGCGGGTGCGGTCTCGTAGTGGCCGACGACGTTGCGGAGCACGGCGGTGGAGCCGGGACCGGAGTAGAGGGCGACACCGGCGTTGACGGTGGGCTTGCCGCCGTTGGCGATGACCACGTTCTCCAGGGCGCTCGCGGCGGCCGCCCAGGCGATGATGTTCTGCGCGGTGGCGGGGGCTCCGGCCGCGAAGTCGCCGGCGTAGCAGTAGATGTTCGTGGCGTAGACGTGCCGGCAGCCGGCATCGGTCTTCAGGTGGGGGCCGCCCTGCATGCGGGAGGTCTCGAACTTGCAGTCCGTGAGGTAGATCCCGTTGGGGTTGTTGGTGGTGACGGCGCCCTGGCCGATCCACAGCGCGCCGGTGCCGAAGGCCTCCAGGCGGCAGCCGATGAAGTGGATCTGGTTGACGTTGTCCTCGCTGTGGCCCCAGGAGCCCTGGGTGGCGGAGGAGGCGTTGCGCAGCCAGATGTTGGGCTGCTTGGTGCTGCCGGCCGGGCCGGTGCACTCCTCGATGACGAGGTTGTAGAAGCGGGAGTCCCAGAATTCCACGGCGTCGATGCACATGTCGTTGTTGGCCGACATGAAGACGTCGCGGAAGTACGAGTTGTTGTTGTAGTAGAGCTCCAGCAGCAGGCCGGTCTTGCGGTTGCCGTTGAAGCCGAGGTTCTCGATCGAGCAGTAGCGGCGGTGGGTGGCGCCCGTGGAGTAGGCGGGGCCGGTGCCGGACATCTTCAGCAGGGTGCAGTCGGCGCCCTTGACCAGGGTGGAGGTCTTGGCGCCGGAGCCGGTCAGGCGGATCCCGTCGCCGTCGACGCTGAGGGCCGCGGTCTTCCCGGCGGCGGGCCGGACGAGATAGCTGCCGGCCGGGAAGTGGACCGTACCGCCGCCGGCGGCGCGGGCGGCGTCCAGGGCCCGCTGGACGGCGGGCGCGTCGTCGGTGGCGCCGTCGCCGACGGCGCCGTACGCCTTGACGTCGAACCAGTCCGGAACCGATGCCGCGGCGGCCGGTGCGGCGGCGGATATGGAGGCCGCCCCGGCCAGTCCGGCGACGGCTGCGGCCCCGGTCAGCAGCACCTTGCGGCGCTCGGTCATGTCGTCCCGCCCCTCACGATGTGGATCTTCGGGGGTGATCATGCCAAACGGGGGAACGGCGAGAGGGGCGCCACGCTGCGGCGTGGCGCCCCTCTCGGCGGTGTGCTGCCCGGCGGGGTCCGGTGGCGGGCAGGGCCCGGACCGGACCGGCCGACCGGGTCAGAGCTTCTTGGCCTCCGCGTCGGCGGGCTTCGCGTCCGCCCCCTTCGCCTGGGCGGGCTTCGCGCCGCCCGCCTTGGCCTCGGCGGCCTTGGCCTCGGCGGCCTTCGCATCCCCGGCCTTGAGGACCCCGGCCTTGGTGTCCCCGGCCTTCGCCGCGGCGTCCCCGGAGGGGCCGCGGTCGGGCTCGACGACCGCCTCGCGACCCGGGCGCAGCTTCGCGGAGAACACGAAGTAGATCACGGCCAGCAGGAAGACGACGATCGAGGTCCAGACGTTGAGGCGCAGGCCGAGGACGAGGTGGGCCTCGTCGACCCGCAGGTACTCGGTCCAGACGCGGCCCAGGCAGTACGCGGCCACGTACAGAGCGAAGGCGCGGCCGTGGCCGAGCTTGAACCGCTTGTCGGCCCACAGCACCAGCCCGGCGACGCCGAGGCACCACAGCGACTCGTACAGGAAGGTCGGGTGGTAGGTGCCGGCGACGCGGTTGGCGCCGTCGCTGATCTTCAGCGCCCACGGGAGGTCGGTGGCGCGCCCGTAGAGCTCCTGGTTGAACCAGTTGCCCCACCGGCCGATGGCCTGGGCCAGGGCGATGCCGGGGGCCAGGGCGTCGGCCCAGGCGGGCAGCGGGATGCCGCGGAGGCGGCAGCCGATCCAGGCGCCGAGCGCGCCCAGCGCGATCGCGCCCCAGATGCCGAGGCCGCCCTCCCAGATCTTGAAGGCGTCGACCCAGTTGCGGCCTTCGCCGAAGTACAGCTGGTAGTCGGTGATCACGTGGTAGAGGCGGCCGCCGACCAGGCCGAACGGGACCGCCCACACGGCGATGTCCGCGACCGTGCCCGGCTTTCCGCCGCGTGCGATCCAGCGCTTGTTGCCGAGCCAGACGGCGACGAAGACACCGATGATGATGCAGAACGCGTAGCCGCGCAGCGGGATCGGTCCGAGGTGGACCACGCCGGTCGACGGGCTGGGGATGTAGGCAAGTTCCATGGCAGGACCGACGCTACCCTGCCGGGCGGTGCGGATCGCAACCCGCCCGGCAAGCTGCCATCAAATCGACACCTGGCGTGCACGGCGCTCCCGGACCGGACCGTCTCGTTCCGCCGGGCCGTGCGCCGGCCGCGCCCGGCCGGGCGTCAGCCCTGCCCGGCCGCCCCTGTCGCCTCCGCGGACGAGCCCCCGGTCCGCTAGCCGCCGGTACCGGAGCCGGAGCCGGTGCCGGAGCCGGAGCCCTTCGCCCGCGACCCCGGCGAGGCCGAAGCGGAAGCCCCGGAGGAGGCCGATGCCGACGGGGACGCCGAGGCCTTTCCGCCGCCGGTGGTGGCGGTGCCCTTCGCCGCGGCCTCCACCTGCTCCTTCAGCTTCTGCGGGGTGATCGGGTTGGCCTGGTCGGCGAAGAGGTCCTTGCCGTTCAGCTGGATGGTCGGGGTGCCGCGGAAGTCCCCGGCCCGGAACGCCTCGTGCGACTTGGCCACCCAGCTGTTGTGCGTCCCCTTCTCGACGCACTCGCGGAAGGCGGGGGTGTCCAGCCCCTCCACCTTGCCGGCCAGCTCGATCAGCTTCGCGTTGCTGCCGTAGGCGTCGTCGGTCTCCTCCGGCTGGTTCTGGAACAGCACGTCGTGGTACTCGGTGAACTTCCCGGCGTCCTGCGCGCACGCGGCGGCGTTGGCGGCCTTGAGGGAGCCGCTGCCGCCCATGTTCCCGTCGATCAGGGTGACCAGGTGGTACTCGCCCTTGAGCAGGCCCTTGGCCTCCAGCTCGTGGATCGTGTCCTTGTAGTTGACCTCGAAGGACTTGCAGGCAGGGCAGCGGAAGTCCTCCCACACGGTCAGGGTGGACTTGGCCTCGCTGCTGCCGGTCGGGATGGCGAGGGCGTCCTTGCCGGCGGCCCCGGAGGGGACGGCCACCGGGCCCGCCGTGTCCTTGCCGCCCTTGCCGGCGTTGGCCGCGATCAGGCCGACGACGGCCGCCAGGGCCAGTACGCCGACGACCGCCGTCGCCACGACGAGCGTCCGCCGGCGCTTGTCCTTCTTCCTCTCCCGCTCGCGCTCCGCTTGGAGCCGCTCCCGGGCCGATCGCTTCGCTTGGCGGTTCGCACCGTCGTTCATCTCGCTCACGGTCGGCCAAACGAAGCAGGGAGGCACTCCCGTGCCTCCCTGCCCCCAGATCCACCCGATCGGGCTACAGAACCTCCGCGGGGCCCGCGCCCGGGTCAGCTCCTGCGTACGCCTTCCGCAAGTTCGCCCGCCAGCGCCCGTACGGCCGCCAGCCCGGCCGGCAGGTCCGGCGCGTCCAGCAGCAGCTTCACGAACGCCGAGCCGACGATCACCCCGTCGGCGAAGCCGGCGACCTCCTTGGCCTGGACGGCGTTGGAGACGCCGAGGCCCACGCACACCGGGAGCCCACGGCCACCGGCGGTGGTGCGGGTGCGGCGGACCAGCTCCTGGGCCTCGTGGCCGACCGACTCGCGGGTGCCGGTGACGCCCATCAGGGAGGCGGCGTAGACGAAACCGGAACCGGCTGCCGTGATGGTCGCCAGGCGCTCGTCCTTGCTGCTGGGGGCGACGACGAAGACGGTGGCCAGACCGAGCCTGTCGGCGTGCTCGCGCCACAGCGCGGACTCCTGGACCGGCAGGTCCGGCAGGATGCAGCCGGCGCCGCCGGCCGCGGCGAGCTCGGTGGCGAACCGCTCCACGCCGTACCGGTCGATCGGGTTCCAGTACGTCATCACCAGGACCGGGGCCCCGGTCGCCTCGTGGGCCTCGCGGACGGTGCGCAGCACGTCGGCGATCTTGACGCCGCCGCGGAGGGCGATGTCGTCGGCGGTCTGGATGACGGCGCCGTCGAGGACGGGGTCGCTGTGCGGGAGGCCGACCTCGACGATGTCGGCGCCGCCCGCGATGACGGCCTTGACGGCCTCGATGCCGCCGTCGACGGTCGGGAAGCCCGCCGGGAGGTAGGCGACGAGGGCGGCGCGGTCCTCGGCCTTCGCCTTGGCGAGGGTGTCGCTCAGCAGCTGGATGCGGCCGGTCTTCTCGTTGCTCACTTCGACTCCCCCTCGGCGTTGTCGTACAGCCCGAAGTAGCGGGCGGCCGTGTCCATGTCCTTGTCCCCGCGGCCGGAGAGGTTGACCACGATCAGGCCGTCCTCGCCCAGCTCGCGGCCGAGGTCCAGGGCGCCGGCGAGGGCGTGGGCCGACTCGATGGCCGGGATGATGCCCTCGGTGCGCGAGAGCAGGCGCAGGGCCTGCATGGCGGCGTCGTCGGTGACCGCGCGGTACTCGCCGCGGCCGGTGTCCTTGAGGTAGGAGTGCTCCGGGCCGATGCCGGGGTAGTCCAGGCCGGCCGAGATGGAGTACGGCTCGGTGATCTGGCCCTCCTCGTCCTGGAGGACGTACGAGCGGGAGCCGTGCAGGATGCCGGGCTCGCCGGCGGTGAGGGTGGCCGCGTGCTCGCCGGTCTCGACGCCGTGCCCGGCGGGCTCGAAGCCGACGAGGCGGACCTCGGTGTCGGGGATGAAGGCGTGGAAGAGGCCGATGGCGTTGGAGCCGCCGCCGACGCAGGCGGCGACGGCGTCGGGCAGGCGGCCGGTGCGCTCCAGGATCTGGCGGCGGGCCTCGACGCCGATGACGCGGTGGAAGTCGCGGACCATGGCCGGGAAGGGGTGCGGGCCGGCGACGGTGCCGAAGAGGTAGTGGGTGCGGTCGACGTTGGCGACCCAGTCGCGGAAGGCCTCGTTGATGGCGTCCTTGAGGGTGCGCGAGCCGGACTTCACGGCGATGACCTCGGCGCCGAGCATGCGCATGCGGGCCACGTTCAGGGCCTGGCGCTGGGTGTCGACCTCGCCCATGTAGATGGTGCAGTCGAGGCCGAAGAGGGCGCAGGCGGTGGCGGTGGCCACGCCGTGCTGGCCGGCGCCGGTCTCGGCGATGACGCGGGTCTTGCCCATGCGCTTGGTGAGCAGCGCCTGCCCCAGCACGTTGTTGATCTTGTGCGAGCCGGTGTGGTTGAGGTCCTCGCGCTTGAGGAAGATCCGGGCGCCGCCGGCCTGCTCGGCGAAGCGCGGCACCTCGGTCAGGGCGCTGGGGCGGCCGGTGTAGTTGACCATGAGGTCGTTCAGTTCGGCCGCGAAGGCCGGGTCGTCCTTGGCCTTGCGGTACTCGACGGCCACTTCGTCCACGGCGGCGACGAGCGCCTCCGGGATGAACTTGCCGCCGAAGTCGCCGAAGTAGCCCTCGGCGTCGGGGACGTGACCCTCCGGGTCCGGGATGAAGAACTCGCTGGCGCTGGACATGCCCAGTCACTCCTACGGGATGCGTGGTGCGGCGGGTGGTGGTCACCGTAGTGCGCCGCCCGCCCGTGACACGCACACCACACCCCGCGCGGGGGTGTGGGTGGGTACGGTGCGGGGGCCCGCGCCCCGGGGCGGCCGGACGGGCCGGCCTGCACGGGGCTGGGGGCGTGCGGAGGGGCCCGCGGCAGGGTGTGCCTGCCGGGCGGGGCGGTCCGCTACAGCGCGTCTCCGCGACGCCATCGCATGCCGTTGACCTGGCCGGGTTCGGAGCCGATCACGTACCGCACCCGCCGCCCGTGGACGCGCCGGGCCGGGGCGCGGCAGCCGCGGGGGCGGCAGCCGCGCGCCAGGGGCGCGTGGGCCGTCGGCACGCCGGCGGCCGGGCCGTGGCCCGGGCGGGTGCGGACGGAGGGGCGGCGGGTGGGCATGGGTCGGGTCAGCTCCGGCCGTGGCGCAGGGCGGGGTGGGCGCCGGCGGCGACGAGGTCGGCCACGGCCGCCTTCGGGTCGCGTCCGGTCACCAGGGACTCGCCGACGAGGACAGCGTCCGCGCCCTCGTTGGCGTAGGCGATCAGGTCGTGCGGGCCGCGGATGCCGGACTCGGCGACCTTGACGATGTGGGCCGGGATCTCGCCGACGACGCGCTCGAAGGTGGAGCGGTCGACG
Organism: Streptomyces sp. NPDC090445; assembly: GCF_044769385.1. NCBI lineage: Bacteria > Bacillati > Actinomycetota > Actinomycetes > Kitasatosporales > Streptomycetaceae > Streptomyces > Streptomyces sp. NPDC090445. The sequence goes on from NZ_JBIVXV010000002.1 coordinate 64,445, forward strand.
GTGAGGTCCTTGAGGTTGCGGGCGTTCACGCCGATGATCTTCGCGCCGGCGGCGACCGCGCGCTCGATCTCCTCCTCGTCGTGGACCTCGACGAGCGGGGTGAGGCCGATGGACTCCGCCCGCTCGATGAGGGAGACGAGGGCCTCCTGCTCCAGGGCCGCGACGATCAGCAGCACGAGGTCGGCGCCGTAGGCGCGGGCCTCCCACAGCTGGTACGCCGTGACGATGAAGTCCTTGCGGAGGATCGGGATGTCCACGCGTGCGCGGACGGCCTCCAGGTCGGCCAGCGAGCCGCCGAACCGGCGCTGCTCGGTGAGGACGGAGATGACCGCCGCACCGCCCGCCTCGTAGTCGGCGGCAAGTCCGGCAGGGTCGGCGATCGCGGCCAGCGCACCCTTGGAGGGGCTGGAGCGCTTGACCTCGCAGATCACCTTGACGCCGTCACCGCGCAGGGCTGCGACGCCGTCCTTGGCCTGGGGCGCCTTGGCGGCACGCTCCTTGAGCTCGTCGAGGCTCACGCGGGCCTGCCGTTCGGCAAGGTCTTCGCGGACCCCTTCGATGATCTCGTCGAGCACACTCACGCGAGCGGCCCCCTTCCGGGTCGATGACGGTCGGCCGCCTTGCAGACACGTACAACTGCAAGGTCAGCAATCAAATGGTATCCGCCCTGGGCGTTGCTCTCCGCACGTGGTTGACGGCGTCCCATTAAATGGACATTCGGAATCTCGGCTTCATATAGGACTCAGGGGGCCAGTGCGGAACCGAACGGCAGGTTCCGGACGACCGAGAAGACCAGCGCCACCCCGCCCAGGGCCCACCAATACGGTGCGGGCAGGGCGAAACGCCGGGTGGGCGTGCCACGCCAGGCCCCAAACAGCCAGACGGCCATGACACCGGCGAAGGCGAAGTAGCCGATCACGGCCACGGCATTCGCCCCGAAAGCCGTGATCAGATCGCCGTGGGCGAACGCATGGGCGCTGCGCAGTCCGCCACATCCGGGGCACAGGATTCCGGTGACGCGGAAAAGCGGGCAGACCGGATAGTGGCCGGGTTCATTGGGATCCACGGCGCCTACGTACGCAAATGCCGCGGCGGCGGAGAACAGCCAGAGCGCCGGCCCGGCCAGCCTGCGGACCCGGGAGACGGGCACGGCCGGTGCCGGGGCCACGGGACCGTCCGGGGGTTCGGGACCGGCCGGGGCCACGGGACCGGCCGGGGCCGGCGGCACGGGCCCGGTGAAGGCCGGCGCGGGGGAGGTGCGGGGGGCTTCCACGCGCTGATTCTCCTCGGTGACGGCGAAAGGCGCAGCCCGACCGGGCCGCGCCTTTGCGTGTCCGCTGCGGGACTCGGGCCTGGGGAGGCCGGGCCCGGCGGGTCAGGCCCGGGAGGTCAGGCCCGGAGATCAGGCCTTGGAGGCGGCGATGACCTTGGCGAGGTCGTCGTGGGCGGGCTTCGGAGCACCCATGCCCGCGGCCCGCATGGCCATGCCCACGACACCGCCCAGCACGACGACGGCCATACCGGCCCAGAACCCGACCGGGTTCGCCAGCACCATGAAGGCGCCGGCGACGCAGAAACCGATGAAGGCGATGACGACACCGGTCCAGGCGGCCGGGGTGTGTCCGTGGTTGCTGCCCGCCATGAGTTGCTCCTCGTTTTGCTCTGTCGCACGTGCTGTGTCGCACGCTCGGTGCTCATTGTCCCGCACCGGGTGCGGTGGGTGGTCAGCGGGTGGGGTCCTCGCCGCGGTCCAGGGCCTTCCACAGGTCCTCGGGCCGGTCCGGGTCCACCGCCGCGGGCCGGCGGCCGCGGGCGCCGCCGTCGCGCTCGTACCGGCCGCCCATCGCGGGCCAGGCGCGGCCGTGGCGCAGGGCCAGCAGCCCGGCGGCCAGGATCAGGACGCCGCCGGCGGCGGTGACGTACGGCCACACGGTGTGCGCGAGCATGCCCACCTGGGCCGCGGTGTCGGCGGTGGCCTTGGCGGCCTGCGCGTCCAGCGCCTGCCGGTCGTCGGCGGCCAGGACGGCGGCGAGGGCCGCGCCGAGGCCGCTCAGCGCCAGCAGGGCGGAGACCAGCAGCCGGCCCGTGCCGCGTACGGCGAACACCGCGACCAGGGCGGCGAGGCCCACGATGGCCAGGGCGGCGGGCAGACCGGTGACGGCCTGCCCGTCGGCGCTCACCGGGAGCGAGCCGCCGCCGACGGCGGCGGCGCCCCGGGCCCACACCCGGCCGGAGCCGAGCAGGACGACGGTGGCGCCGAGCGCGCCGAGCAGCAGGGCGGCGGCCACGCTGCGGCGGCCGCCGCGGCCCGCGGGGGCCGCGGAGGGCCCGGAGGCCCCGGGCGCGCCGGTGTCGTTTCGGGGTGGGGGTACGGCACTCACGTACCCACTATCCCCTACCGGCTCAGGAGCCGTGGAGGCGGTTCGCCGCAGCCACCGCGCGCAGCACGGCGGACGCCTTGTTGCGGCACTCGTCGTCCTCCAGCTCCGGCACCGAGTCGGCGACGACCCCCGCGCCGGCCTGCACGTACGCGGTGCCGTCGCGCAGCAGGGCGGTGCGGATGGCGATGGCGGTGTCGGAGTCCCCGGCGAAGTCGAGGTAGCCGACGCAGCCGCCGTACAGGCCGCGCCGCGAGGGCTCCAGCTCCTCGATGATCTGCATGGCGCGCGGCTTGGGCGCGCCGGACAGGGTGCCGGCCGGGAAGCAGGCGGTGAGCACGTCGAAGGCGGTCCGGCCCTCGGCGACGCGCCCGGTGACCGTGGACACGATGTGCATGACGTGCGAGTACCGCTCGATGCCCATGAAGTCGACGACCTCGACGGAGCCCGGCTCGCAGACCCGGCCGAGGTCGTTGCGGCCCAGGTCGACGAGCATCAGGTGCTCGGCCCGCTCCTTGGGGTCGGCCAGCAGCTCCTCGGCGAGGGCCTGGTCCTCCTGCGGGGTCGCCCCGCGGTGGCGGGTGCCCGCGATCGGGTGCACCATGGCCCGGCCGTCCACGACCTTGACCAGGGCCTCGGGGCTGGAGCCGACGACGTCGAAGCCGTTCTCGAAGCGGAACAGGTACATGTACGGGGACGGGTTGGTGGCCCGCAGGATCCGGTACACGTCGAGCGCGGAGGCGTGGCAGGGGGTCTCGAACCGCTGCGAGGGCACCACCTGGAAGGCCTCGCCGGCCCGGATCCGCTCCTTGATGTCCTCGACGGCGGCCTGGTACTTCGCACCGCCCCACAGGGCGGAGAACTCGGGCAGCTCGGAGGCCGGCAGCGGGGCGGGCGTGTACGGGGCGGGCCGGGCGAGATCGGCCTCCATGGCGTCGAGGCGGGCGACGGCGTCCGCGTACGCCTCGTCCACACCCGTGTCGAGGTCGTTGTGGTTGATCGCGTTGGCGATGAGCAGGACGGTGCCGTCCCAGTGGTCGAGGACCGCCAGGTCGGAGGTGAGCAGCATGGTCAGCTCGGGCAGCTTCAGGTCGTCGGCCCCGTGGTCGCCGATGCGCTCCAGGCGGCGCACGACGTCGTAGCCGAGGTAGCCGACCATGCCTCCGGTGAACGGCGGCATCCCGGCGGCCAGGTCACGCGGGGTGTGCAGCGCCTGGACGGTGGCGCGCAGGGCCTCCAGCGGATCCCCGCCGGTCGGGACGCCGACGGGCGGGGTGCCGATCCAGTGGGCCTGCCCGTCGCGGACGGTGAGCGTGGCGTCGCTGCGGACGCCGACGAAGGAGTAGCGCGACCAGGAGCGGCCGTTCTCGGCGGACTCCAGCAGGAAGGTGCCCGGGCGTTCGGCGGCCAGCTTGCGGTACAGGCCGACCGGGGTGTCGCCGTCGGCCAGCAGCTTCCGGCTCACGGGGATGACCCGGCGGTCGGCGGCGAGCTTGCGGAACTGTTCGAGATCCATGGGATGCGTTACCTGTCTGCCTGGCCGGCGTCTGCCTGGTCGGCGGCCAGCGGAAGGACATCGGCGTCGAAGCACGTGCGGGCGCCGGTGTGGCAGGCGGCACCGACCTGGTCGACCTTGACGAGCACGGTGTCGGCGTCGCAGTCGAGGGCGACGGACTTCACGTGCTGGACATGGCCGGATGTGTCCCCCTTGACCCAGTACTCCTGCCGGCTGCGCGACCAGTAGGTGCAGCGGCCCGTCGTCAGGGTGCGGTGCAGCGCCTCGTCGTCCATCCACCCGAGCATCAGCACCTCACCGGTGTCGTACTGCTGGGCGATGGCCGGAACCAGGCCGTCGGCGGAACGCTTGAGCCGGGCGGCGATGGCAGGGTCGAGGGAGGAGGTACTCATGCGGGCCATTGTGCCGCGCCGGACGGGCGGTCATGGATCACCGTCCGCCTGATGGGCGGGCAAACGGCGCGCTCCGGCCGTAGGCTTGCCCGCATGTCTACCCATGCGAAGCGTGAACGCCTGCTGCTGGCGGACCTGTTGGAGGCGGCGGGGCCGACGGCGCCCACGCTGTGCGAGGGCTGGCTGACCCGGGACCTCGCGGCGCACGTGGTGGTACGGGAACGGCGCCCGGACGCGGCGGGCGGACTGCTGCTGGACGTGCTGAAGGACCGGCTGGACAAGGCGATGGCCGAGTACACGGCCAAGCCGTACGAGGAGCTGATCCAGCTGATCCGCACCGGCCCGCCGAAACTCTCCGTGTACGCGCTGAAGCAGATCGACGAGGCGGCGAACGCGGTGGAGTTCTACGTGCACGCCGAGGACGTCCGGCGGGCCCAGCCCGACTGGACACCGCGCGAGCTGGACCCCGTCTTCTCGGACGCGCTGTGGTCCCGGCTGGAGAAGCTGGCCCGGCTGACCGGACGCCGGTCGCCGGTGGGGCTGGTGCTGCGCCGGCCGAACGGCCAGACGGCCGTGGCGCACAAGGGCACCCCGGTGGTGACGGTGACGGGCGAGCCGGGGGAGCTGACGCTGTTCTGCTTCGGCCGGCAGTCCGCCGCCGCGGTGGAACTGGACGGCGAGAAGGAGGCCGTCGCCCGCCTGACCACCGCCAAGCTGGGCATCTAGCCCTGCCCGGCCGCCGCCGTCTGCCGCTGCGCGGAGCCGTATCCCCACCCCGCCCCTTCCCGCCGTACCGGATATGCGGCTCCGCCGCGTGGTGTGGGCTCCGCCCCCAGACCCCAGCGCCTCAAACGCCGGCGAGGCTGGAACATCCAGCCCGCGCGGCGTTTGAGCGCAACGGGTCCGGGCAGCGCCCGGTTTCGGGAAGGGGCGGGGTGGGGAATCGGCTCCGCGCAGCGGAAGGGGCCGCGGCCGGAGCGCTACGCGCGGGCGATCGGTGCCAGGACGGCCGTCGTCAGCGCGGCCAGGGTGTCGGGCGCCAGCTCGACCTCCAGCCCGCGCCGGCCCGCCGACACGCAGATGGTCGGGTGCCCCTGCGCGGAGGAGTCCACGACGGTCCGCAGCCGCTTGCGCTGCCCCAGCGGCGAGATGCCGCCCACCACGTAGCCGGTGGTGCGCTCGGCCAGCGACGGGTCCGCCATCACGGCCTTCTTCGCGCCGACGGCGGAGGCCAGGGCCTTCAGGTCGAGGCTGCCGGAGACGGGGACGACCGCCACGGTGAGCACCCCGTCCGCGTCCGTCACGAGCGTCTTGAAGACCTGGTCCGGGCTCACGCCCATGGCCTCGGCCGCCTCCTGCCCGTACGAGGGGTGTGCGGGGTCGTGTTCGTAGGAGTGCGTGGTGAAATCCGCTCCGGCCGCGGTGAGTGCGGCGATCGCCGGGGTCGCCGCGGACGCGGCCTTCTTCTTCGCCATCAGGCAGGGCTCCCGATCGGTGGGTCCGGTGGTCAGTTCGGGCTGGTCGGCATCCGGGTCAGGTCGACCGCGGGCAGCGACGGCAGGTGCCGGATCAGCGCCGTCTCCGCGCGCAGCAGTTTCAGCTCTTCCGCCAGCCGCGTCGCCGTGTCCGGGGCCTGCAGCAGCCGCTGCTTGGCGGGGGTGTCCAGCACCGCGGCCGCCGCCACCAGGTACGACACCACCGACGGCTCGTCCGGCAGTTCCGACGCCGAGGCGAGGGACCGCTCCCGGGCCCCGGCGAGCCGCTTCTGGTAGGTACGGAACGCCCGCAGCACCCCCTCGGCCAGCGCGCCCGCGCCCTCGCCCGCCTCCTCCGGCAGCTCCTCCAGCTCCGCCACGAGGAACGGGCCCGAGGCGTCCACCGACAGCAGGCGCACCCGCGTCGTGCCCGTCGTCAGGACCTCGAAGCTGCCGTCCTGCCGCTCCCGGATCGTGGCCGCGTCGGCGATGCAGCCCACCCGGTGGAACGCCTGGACCGGGTCCGGGCCGAAGCCCGCGGCCGGGCCCCGCTCGGGCAGGGCCGTCGGGTCCGGCATGCCGGGGGCGGTCTGCGCGACCTCCCGGCCGTCGCGGATCGCGACGACCGCGAAGCGGCGCGGCTCGTCCTCGCCCGTCTTCAGCAGCTCCCGCATCATGGCGCGATAACGCTCCTCGAAGACGTTCAGGGGCAGCACCAGTCCGGGGAAAAGCACCGAGTTCAGCGGGAAGAGAGGCAGGCGAACGGTGGTCACGAGGCACAGGGTAGTAGCCGTGGGGAGGGCCCTGTCACCTCGGTTCTTCCTGGTCCGTCCGGTTCTTCCCGGTCCGTCGGCCCGGTCCGGCGGCCCGGTCCGTCAGCCGCGGCGCAGCAGGCGGGAGGCCCCCGCCGCCACGGTCGTCGCCAGGATCCAGCCCAGCAGGACCAGCACCGCGGTGCCCCACTGCCAGTAGCCCTTCATCATCCACTGGCCCTGCTGGCCGAGGTCGATGACCGGAAGCAGCAGGTCCAGGGCGTAGAGCAGCGGATTCCACTCCGGGTGCTCGTCCGGCTTGATGGCCGCCGGGGTGATCTGCGCGAACAGCAGTGCGCCCGCCGCCCACAGCAGCACCATCCACAGCGCCGCCCGCCCCGGCCGGTACCCGTACGCCACCGTCCAGTCCTGCAGGTACCCCCACGCCTTCGCCGCCGGCGGCAGCGTCGCCCGCCGCCGCCGCTGCTTGGCCAGCAGCACCTGCCGCGCGTCGGCGTCCTCGCCGCTGGCGCGCAGCACGGACGCCAGCCGCTCGTACGGCTCCGGCGAGAACTCCGGGGTGGCCGCGGCCACCCACTCCAGCCTTCGCACCAGCGGGAAATGGCCGCGGGGCGCGATGTTCTCGTACACGAAGCCCTCGATCGACACGCCGCCCGGCCCGGGCCAGCTCGTGGAGGTGTCGACCAGCTTGACCACCTTGGCCCCCGACAGCACCACGCGGCCCCGCTCCGGCTGCTCGCCCACGAACCGCAGCTCCGGGGTCTGGATCCGGCGCAGCGACACCTCCTGCTCGTCGGCGAGGGCGAACCGGGACCCGTACAGGTCGACCGCGTCGCCGAAGCGGCCGTCGTCCAGGCGCAGCCCGCCCCGGCACTCGAAGCGCCGGGCCCGCTGCCCGCGCACCGGGGTCTGGCCCAGGCCGTAGGGGGGAGTGGCGGAACCGGAGTCGCCGGGCACGTAGCCGAGCGCGATCGACGTCAGGTACAGGGTCCGCTCCACGGTCAGCTGCGGGGCGTTCAGCGCCCGCCGCCCGTGCGGGTTGCGCAGCCGGGCCCCGCGCAGGTTCATCGACCCGCCGACCTTCGCGCCGCGCAGGCTCACCTCCCCGTACGCCTCCAGCAGGTCGCCCTGGAAGTCCTGCGCGACCGCCATGCCGTCCGCGGCGATGGCCCGGCCCCGGCTGTCGCGCTGCACCACGGCCTGGCTGATCAGCAGGTCCGTGCCGATCTGCGCGTCGGTCAGCCGTATGCCCCGCGCCACCCGGCAGCGCGGCAGGTGCAGGTCGCCCTCGGTGTGCAGGCGGGACGCGTCCAGCCGGGGTAGCGCGCAGTTGACCAGCCGCAGCGTGCCGAACCGGGTCTCGGACAGCTGGACCTCGCTGTCGAAGCGGCAGGACTGGAGTTCGACGTACGGCTCCACGGTGCCGCCCGACAGGTCCAGCCGGCCGGTGATCCGCACCCCGCGCAGCTTCAGCGACGCCACCCGCCCCGGCACCGGCGGCGGCCCGTGGAGCAGCAGCAGCGACACCACGTCGGCGCGGACGCTGCGCCCGGCGTCCCAGGCCCGGTCGCCGTGCGGGTCGTCCACCTCGGCCGCCCGCGCGCTCAGGTCGCACACGCTGCCCGTGCGGAACGCCCGCCACATCAGCCGCTCGGCCTCGCCGAGGTCCGCCGGCTCCTCGTCCGCGCGCGGCGCCTCGGCCATGCGGTCCCCCCTCCGCCGTACATCCGTGTAGCAGGAACGTTAAGGGGAGGCGGTGACGGCCGGGGCGTGTATCAGCCAGTGATACGGGCGGACGGTGGTGGGAGCCGGTCTGAGAGAATTGGGAGGTGATCTCTCGTATCGATCTGCGCGGCAACGCCCTCCCCGAGGGTGCGGCCCTGCGCCACCTGCTTCCCCGTGCCGAGTTCGACGTGGAAGCCGCCCTGGAAAAGGTGCGGCCCATCTGCGAGGACGTCCATCATCGTGGCACGGCGGCGCTGATCGAGTACGCGCAGAAGTTCGACGGTGTGGAGCTGGAGCAGGTCAGGGTGCCCGTCGAGGCCCTCGCCAAGGCCCTCGACGAGCTCGACCCGGCCGTCCGCGCCGCCCTGGAGGAGTCGATCCGCCGCGCCCGGACCGTGCACCGGGAGCAGCGCCGCACCGCGCACACCACCCAGGTGGTCCCCGGCGGCACCGTGACCGAGAAGTGGGTTCCGGTCGAGCGCGTCGGCCTGTACGCGCCCGGCGGCCGCTCCGTGTACCCGTCCTCCGTCGTCATGAACGTCGTGCCGGCCCAGGAGGCGGGGGTCGAGTCCATCGCGCTGGCCTCCCCGCCGCAGGCCGACTTCGGCGGCCTGCCGCACCCGACGATCCTCGCCGCCTGCGCCCTGCTCGGCGTGGACGAGGTGTACGCGGTGGGCGGCGCCGTCGCCGTCGCGATGTTCGCGTACGGCACCGAGGACTGCCTGCCGGTCAACATGGTCACCGGCCCCGGCAACATCTGGGTCGCCGCCGCCAAGCGCTACTTCACCGGGAGGATCGGCATCGACACCGAGGCCGGCCCGACCGAGATCGCCGTCCTCGCGGACTCCACCGCCGACCCGGTGCACGTCGCCGCCGACCTGATCAGCCAGGCCGAGCACGACCCGCTGGCCGCCGCCGTCCTCGTCACCGACTCCGAGGACCTCGCGGCCGCCGTCGAGAGGGAGCTCGAACCGCAGGTCGCCGCCACCAAGCACGTCGAGGACCGGATCCGCCCGGCGCTCGCCGGCAAGCAGTCCGCGATCGTGCTGGTCGACTCCCTGGAGGACGGCCTGAAGGTCGTCGACGCGTACGGCGCCGAGCACCTGGAGATCCAGACCGCCGACGCCGCGGCCTGGGCCGCCCGCGTCCGCAACGCCGGCGCGATCTTCGTCGGCCCCTGGGCCCCCGTCTCGCTCGGCGACTACTGCGCCGGGTCGAACCACGTCCTGCCCACCGGCGGCTGCGCCTGCCACTCCTCCGGACTGTCCGTGCAGTCCTTCCTGCGCGGCATCCACATCGTCGACTACACGCGCGACGCGCTCGCCGAGGTCACCCACCACGTGGTGACGCTGGCCGAGGCCGAGGACCTGCCCGCGCACGGCGCCGCCCTGAAGGCGCGCTTCGGCTGGAAGGTCCCCGGGCAGTGACCGCGTACGACAGCGCCGACAGAACCATCGGCATCGACGACCTCCCGATCCGCGACGAGCTGCGCGGCAAGAGCCCGTACGGCGCCCCGCAGCTCGACGTGCCCGTCCAGCTGAACACCAACGAGAACCCGTACGAGCTCCCCGAGGAGCTGGTGCGGCGGATCGCCGAGCGCGTCGCCGACGCGGCCCGCACCCTCAACCGCTACCCCGACCGGGACGCCGTCGAGCTGCGGACCGCGCTGGCCGCCTACCTCACGCGCACCGGCAAGCACCCGGTCGCCCGGGAGAACGTGTGGGCCGCCAACGGCTCCAACGAGGTCATCCAGCAGCTGCTGCAGACCTTCGGCGGGCCCGGCCGCACCGCGATCGGCTTCGAGCCCTCGTACTCGATGCACGCGCTGATCGCCCGCGGCACCGGGACGGGCTGGATCTCCGGCCCGCGCCGGGACGACTTCACCATCGACATGGCGGCTGCCGAGCAGGCCATCTCCGAGAACGCGCCCGACGTCGTCTTCATCACCTCGCCCAACAACCCCACGGGCACCGCGGTCGAGGCGGAGACCGTCCTCGCCCTCTACGAGGCCGCGCAGGCGGCGAAGCCGTCCCTGGTGATCGTGGACGAGGCGTACGTCGAGTTCAGCCACCGGGACTCCCTGCTGCCCCTCATCGAGGGCCGCCCGAACCTGGTGGTCTCCCGGACCATGTCCAAGGCCTTCGGCGCCGCCGGACTGCGCCTGGGCTACCTCGCCGCACACCCGGCCGTCGTCGACGCCGTCCAGCTGGTGCGCCTGCCGTACCACCTGTCGGCCGTCACCCAGGCGACCGCCCTCGCGGCCCTGGAGCACACCGACACCCTGCTCGGCTACGTCGAGCAGCTCAAGGCCGAGCGGGACCGCCTCGTCGCCGAACTCCGGGCGATCGGCTACGAGGTCACCGAGTCCGACGCGAACTTCATCCAGTTCGGCCGGTTCGGGGACTCCCACACCGCCTGGCAGCAGATCCTCGACCGGGGCGTCCTGGTCCGGGACAACGGCGTACCGGGATGGCTGCGGGTCACCGCGGGCACCCCGGCCGAGAACGACGCGTTCCTGGAAGCGGTTCGCGCACTGAAGAAGGAGCAGCAGGCATGAGCCGCATCGGACGGGTCGAACGGACCACGAAGGAGACGTCCGTCCTCGTCGAGATAAACCTCGACGGCACCGGGCAGGTCGACGTCTCCACCGGCGTCGGCTTCTACGACCACATGCTCGACCAGCTCGGCCGCCACGGCCTGTTCGACCTCACGGTCAAGACCGACGGCGACCTGCACATCGACAGCCACCACACCATCGAGGACACCGCCCTCGCGCTCGGCGCCGCCTTCAAGCAGGCCCTCGGCGACAAGGTGGGCATCTACCGCTTCGGCAACTGCACCGTCCCCCTGGACGAGTCCCTCGCCCAGGTGACCGTGGACCTGTCGGGCCGCCCCTACCTCGTGCACACCGAGCCCGAGAACATGGCCCCGATGATCGGCGCGTACGACACGACGATGACCCGGCACATCCTGGAGTCCTTCGTCGCCCAGGCCCAGATCGCCCTCCACGTCCACGTCCCGTACGGCCGCAACGCCCACCACATCGTGGAGTGCCAGTTCAAGGCGCTGGCCCGGGCCCTGCGCTACGCCGCCGAGCTGGACCCGCGCGCGGCAGCGGCAGGCATCCTTCCCTCCACGAAGGGCGCTCTCTGACCGTGAACGGCCTCAACACCATCCTCATCGTCGTCGGCCTGTTCCTGGCCGGCGGCGTCTACTCCTTCCAGAAGCAGCAGATGCCCAAGTCGGTCGTCCTGCTGCTCGCCATCGGCTCCGCGATGTGTCTCGCCGCCGGAGTCCTGCGGATCCAAGGAATCTGGGCATGAGCGCATCCCGCCCCACCAAAACGGTCGTTGTCCTCGACTACGGCTTCGGCAACGTCCGGTCCGCCGAGCGCGCCCTCGCGCGGGTCGGCGCGGACGTCGAGATCACCCGCGACTACGACAAGGCCATGGACGCCGACGGCCTCCTCGTGCCCGGCGTCGGCGCCTTCTCCGCCTGCATGGAGGGCCTGAAGTCGGTCCGCGGCGACTGGATCATCGGCCGCCGCCTGTCCGGCGGCCGGCCCGTCATGGGCATCTGCGTCGGCATGCAGATCCTCTTCGAGCGCGGCATCGAGCACGGCGTCGAGACCGAGGGCCTCGACGAGTGGCCCGGCACCGTCGGCCCGCTCAAGGCCCCCGTCGTCCCGCACATGGGCTGGAACACCGTCGACGCCCCCGCCGACAGCCAGGCCTTCGCCGGCCTGGACGCCGACGCCCGGTTCTACTTCGTGCACTCCTACGCGGCGCACGACTGGAGCCTGGAGGTCACCAACCCGGCGATCCGCGCCCCCAAGGTCACCTGGGCCACCCACGGCGAGCGCTTCGTCGCGGCGGTGGAGAACGGGGCCCTGTGGGGCACCCAGTTCCACCCCGAGAAGTCCGGCGACGCCGGAGCCCAGCTCCTCACCAACTGGATCGAGACCCTGTGATGACCGAGCCCGAGCCCGCAGCGAAGCAGCTGGAACTCCTCCCCGCGGTCGACGTCCGCGACGGCCAGGCCGTCCGCCTCGTCCACGGCGTGTCCGGCAGCGAGACCTCGTACGGCTCCCCGCTGGAGGCGGCCCTCGCCTGGCAGCGCGCCGGCGCCGAGTGGCTGCACCTGGTCGACCTCGACGCCGCCTTCGGCACCGGCGACAACCGGGCCCTGGTCTCCGAGATCACCCGCGCCATGGACATCAAGGTCGAGCTCTCCGGCGGCATCCGCGACGACGCCACCCTGGAGGCGGCCCTCGCCACCGGCTGCACCCGCGTCAACCTCGGCACCGCCGCCCTGGAGACCCCCGAGTGGGCCGCCAAGGCCATCGCCGAGCACGGCGACCGGATCGCGATCGGCCTCGACGTCCGCGGCACCACCCTCAAGGGCCGCGGCTGGACCAGCGAAGGCGGCGACCTGTACGAGACGCTCGCCCGCCTCGACTCCGAGGGCTGCGCCCGCTACGTCCTCACCGACATCGGCCGCGACGGCACCCTCACCGGCCCCAACCTGGAACTCCTGCGCAACGTGTGCGCCGCCACCGACCGGCCCGTCGTGGCCTCCGGCGGGATCTCCTCGCTGGACGACCTGCGGGCGCTGGCCGGGCTGGTGCCGCTGGGCGTCGAGGGCGCCATCGTCGGCAAGGCCCTGTACGCGAAGGCCTTCACCCTCCAGGAGGCGCTGCAGGCGGTGGCCGGCGCATGAGCGGAGCCGACGCAGTCCGCCGGTACTCCTCCGGCGGCCCCTGGGAGGACGCCGTGGGCTACTCCCGTGCGGTCGAACTGCCGAACGGGCTGGTGCTCGTCTCCGGCTGCACCTCCGTCGTCGACGGCAAGATCGTCGCCGGCGGGCCGTACGAGCAGGCGGTCAACGCCTTCCGCGTCGCGATCGACGCGCTGGAGCAGGCGGGCCTGGGCGCCGGGCACGTCGTCCGCACCCGCATGTACCTCACCCACGCGCGGGACGTCGACGAGGTCGGCCGGGCCCACAAGGAGCTCTTCGGCGAGGTCCGCCCCGCCGCATCCATGATCATCGTGTCCGGCTTCATCGACCCCAGCCTGGTCGTCGAAGTCGAGGTCGAAGCCTTCCGAGGGGAGTCCTGATGTCACTCGCCGTACGGGTGATCCCCTGCCTTGACGTGGACAACGGCCGCGTCGTCAAGGGCGTCAACTTCCAGAACCTGCGCGACGCCGGCGACCCGGTGGAGATGGCCCGCCTCTACGACGCCGAAGGCGCCGACGAGCTGACCTTCCTCGACATCACCGCCTCGTCCGGGAACCGCGAGACCACCTACGACGTGGTGCGGCGCACCGCCGAGCAGGTCTTCATCCCGCTGACCGTGGGCGGCGGCGTCCGCACCGCCGACGACGTGGACAAGCTGCTGCGGGCCGGCGCCGACAAGGTCGGCGTCAACACCGCCGCCATCGCACGGCCCGAGCTGATCCGGGAGATCGCCGAACGCTTCGGCCGACAGGTCCTCGTCCTGTCCGTCGACGCCCGGCGCACCGAGTCCGGCTCCTTCGAGGTCACCACGCACGGCGGCCGCCGGGGCACCGGCCTCGACGCCGTCGAGTGGGCCCACCGGGCCGCCGAACTCGGCGCCGGCGAGATCCTGCTCAACTCCATGGACGCCGACGGCACCAAGGACGGCTACGACACCGAGATGATCGCCGCCGTCCGCAAGCACGTCACCGTCCCGGTGATCGCCTCGGGCGGCGCCGGCCGACTGGAGCACTTCCCGCCCGCCGTCGACGCCGGAGCCGACGCGGTCCTCGCCGCCTCGGTGTTCCACTTCGGCGACCTCCGCATCAGCGAGGTCAAGGCCACCCTCCGAGCCGCCGGCCACCCGGTCCGCTGAGATCCTGCCGCGGGGGCACCCGGGCCTCGGCCACGGGTGCCCCCGCCGATCGCCGTACGGCGAGCCGGTCAGCGGTCGAGGCCGACATGCACGGCGAACGCCGACCACGCCGCCGCGGTGAACCCGAGAACCGGCGCCCCGGGCTCCTCGTTGCGCTTCGAGTCCCGGACGAAGACCACGCCCGGCTGCGGGCACGCCTCCAGGCAGTTGCCGTCGGGGTCGCCGCTGTAGGAAGACTTGAACCACTCGCCGTACGGGCGCCCGGTGCTGGTGCTCATGGTGATCAAACCTCTCGTGCCAGTCGTGCCAGGAAGTCGGGCGTCTCGTGGATGGGCAGAGCGCCCTGTGCGAGGTGCTCGAAGCGCCGCTCGTATTGCTTGACGATGCGCTCCTTGGACATGAACTGAACGGTGCCGGTCATGCTGTTGCAGACGACCGGGAGAGGAAGCTCCTTCCGATCGAAGTGGAGGATGTGGAAGCTGCCGCCCAGCACCCGGTACGCCGGCACCCGGGCCGGAATGATCCGCACCGCCACGTTGGGCAGTTCGGTGAGCTCCGCCAACTCCAGGTACTGGGCTCGCATCACTTCTCGGTTTCCGACCCAGTTGGTGAGGGCGGACTCGTCCATGATGCAGACGAGTTCCATGCCTTCCTCGGTGATCCGCTTCTTCCGCTCCATGCGGACCGCCACGGCGTTCTCCACGAACTCCGTGGTGCGCTCGTCGGCGGCCTGCGCTGACCGCATCAGATGGAGGACGTAGTCCTCGGTCTGGAGCAGGCCGAGCACGACTCCGAGGCACCATGCCCGCACGCGTTTCGCGCCGGACTCATGCGCGAGGTACAGGTTCATACCGGACGGCAAGGTGGAGGACTTGGGACTCCACCAGTCATGGCCCTTCGCGTTCCGGTACCAGTCGGTGAGCATCTCCGTGCCGTCGAGATCCACTCCGTAGGCTTCGAGGAGCTTGTTGAGCTGCTCTATGCGCTCGAACCCGCTCTGCCCGGACTCGACCTTGCTGATCATCGATGCCGAACGGAGCCCGATCGCCTTTGCGGCCTGGTCTCCCGTCAACCCGGCTTGGTCACGTAGGCGGGTGAGTTCGGCTCCAAGCATGATGCGTAAGAACGTCGACCCTACGTGTGCCGCCATGGGTGTCCTCCCCTCCGATTCGGGCCGCCTCCTCTGATGGTGACAGCCGCTGCGCGATTTCTCACGGGCCCTACTCGTCTCACCGCGCCTGCTGTTGACCTCATGCGGGCCCCTGTGCGTCTCCCGTCATATACCAATTCACTTCCCTGAGCAATCGACTCGTCACAGTCGGTTGCACATGAACTCCAGTTGGTAGGACGGTAGTCGGGCCGCCCGGGAAGCCGGTGTCCATCCGCCGTATGCATCCCGGTTCCTGGCGGCTGCCATCTCCCCTGCCTGCTGAGGAGCGCGCCGTGACGGCCATGACCGAGCTGCAGCCCGACGACTGGACGGAGCCCGGGCAGGAACCGGTCCGGCAGGCCGATCCGCTGTCGCGGCTGTGGGGAGTTCGCACGGACGGGGTACGGGCCGCCGCCGCCCTCGCCCGGCAGAACGGGCGGGTGCTGCGCGTCGTCCGCTACGTGCAGGCACCGCAGCACGAGGCGGACGCCCGGTTCGAGGCGCTGGAGCTCGTCGCCCGCTCCCGGCACTACCTGGTGCGGGACGAGACGTGCCTGGACGTGGGCGGGCCCGCGCTCCTGGAGTACCGGCCGGGTCTGTCGGCGGCGCGGCGGCTGCTGCGCTCCGGCTTCGCGGACGGGCTGTTGGCGCCGGCGTACGAGCACATCAGCCCGCATCTCGCCGAGTACGAGCGACTCCTGAAGGACATGGCCGCCCGCGGCCACTTCCTTGCGCTGGCGCTGTCGGAGACCGGCCGGTGAACGGATCGACCGAAGGGGATGGGGACGAACGTGGAGCACACCAGAGCGGCGGAGCCGACCGCCCTCCCGGTACGCACGCCGCAGCAGGAGCTGCGGCACCGAAGGCTCTTGGAGGAGCTGGAACCGGTGACCGAGAACGTGTTCGCCGCTGCGGCCCGCGAGTACCTCGCGGCGATCGCCTCGGGCCGCAACCGGATCCGGAACACGGGCCAGGGCGGCGAACGGTGATGCCGGCCGCGGAGCCGGACATGGCCCACCGGGTGCCGGCCGACCCGCTTGATGCGCTGGCCAAGCGCATGGCCTGGGACCGCTTCTACAGCAACCCGGACCCGCACGAGAACCTGCCGTTCACGAAGGTGGAGCTGGCGGGCATCCGGCGGCACGTCCTGGGCGCGGGGATGAACACGGCCGTGGACGTGGGCAGCGGCTGGGGGGTGCTGACGACGGCGCTGGCCCGCGAAGGCCTGCACACGACCGGCTACGACTGGTCGCCGGTCGCGGTGGAGCGGGCCCGCGCGGCCTGGGCCGGCGAGGAGCGGCTGGGCTTCGAGGTCCACGACTTCCTCACCGACACCCCGCCGCGGGCTCTGGTGCCGGGCAGCGTGGACGTGCTGGCGTGCCGGCTGGTGCTGCCGTACCTGGACCTGCGCCGCTTCATGACCGGCGCCCGCCGCTGGGTGAAGCCGCGCACCGGCGTGGTGTACGTGGTGGTGCAGGTGTGGGAGCGGCAGCCGGACGGCTGCCACCGCGGCTATCCCGACGAGGTCGTCGAGGGCCTGCGGGACGGTTGGCGGCACACGCGGCGCTGGGACCTGGACTGGTCGCCCGAGTTCACGGCGCTGGCACTGACCGGCCCGGAGGACCGCTGACCGGCACCCGCCCCGGCCGTCTTGGCCCCCGGCGGCGTACCGCAGAGCCGGCCGCCTGTTGAGAAGGGGAGCTTCGTCAGTGCCGCGATGGGCGAGCGAAGCGAGGTGGGGGTCCCCCCGGCCGGAGGCTGGGGGAGACCGTCTGCGGGCCGGTGGTGGCTGGTCGCGCGGTTCCCCGCGCCCCTGACGGGGCGCCGTACCGCGGCCTTCAGGTCCGCGGGGGCTGCTCCTGGGGCGCCGGGTCGGCGTGGACGTGCGGCGGCGGGTAGACGGCGGCGGGGCCCGGCGTCCCGGCGGCCGGGTCGTGGCCGGGCTCCGGGTCGTACGGGGTCCACAGGGCCGTCAGACCGAGGTGGACGAGGAGCGCGGTCATCGGCAGGGCCAGCAGCACCCCGTACGCGAGGAGCTCCAGCGGCGCGTCGAAGGGGACGCCCTTGCCCACGGCGGCCGCGGCGGCGGCCACGTCGCCGGAGCCGCCCAGCCACTCGCCGGTGCGCCATGCCAGCCCGGCGGCGGCACAGGAGCCGATGCCCAGCCCGATCACCTGGGGGACGCCGCCGCGGCGGCGCCACAGGAAGACGGCGGCGGCGGCGAGCAGGCCCATCCCGATCGAGAGCAGCAGGAACATGCCGTCGGCCCCTATCCGGGCCTCGCTCTCGGTGTTGCGCAGGAAGACGGCCTGCCCGTTGGACACGTACTGGGCCCGCGGTGCCAGCCACGCCCACAGCAGGCCGAGGAGTGCCCCGGACGCCCCGACGGCGAGGGTGACGGCGGCCCCGTCACGGACGTCCCCGGCGGTGACGCCGGGTGCGGCCGGTCTGCCGGGCGGCGGCGGTTCGACGGGGGGCGGCGGGGTAACGGGTTCGGTCACCCCCACATCGTGCCAGGTGTGCCGGACCGGGGCGGAACCGGAGTCAGCGGACGGCGGCCCGCCGGTACGCCCAGGTGGCGACGGACAGCGACAGCACGCCGACGGCCCCGCAGACGGCGAGGTCGGCGGCGACGACCGCCCAGTCGGGGTGGGGTGCGAAGGTCCGGGCGAAGGCCTCGACCCCGTACGTGGACGGCAGCAGGTCCCGCGCCCAGACGATCGGGGCGGGCATCCGCTCGGGCGGCAGCACGCCCAGCAGCAGCGCCGCCGACATGCCCAGCTGCCCGGCCAGGGTGGCCAGCTCCTGCCGTGGCGCGAGCAGGCCGAGGGTGGCGCCCAGCCCGGCCAGCGCCGCCCCGGCGAGCGGCACGACGGCGGCCAGGATCCACAGCCCGGTCATCGGCAGCCCGAACAGCAGGCAGCCGAAGACGGCGGTGACGAAGGTGCCCGGCAGGGTGAAGGAGGCGTACGCGGCGGCGGCGCCGAGCACCACCGAGGCGGGCGGGACGGGCAGCGTGGCGTAGTGGTCCAGGCCTCCGCCGGCCCGCAGCTGGCCGAAGTACTGGGCGAGCAGGTTCAGCGCGACGAACGCGACGACCAGCACCGAGGAGCCGGCCACGACGGCCTGCGCCTCCGTGCCGCCGTCCACCACGCCCCGCATCAGGACCATGATCCCGACGGACTGGAAGGTGGCGACGAACAGCAGCGGGATCCGCGCCACCCGGGCCCGGGACAGCTGGGCCCGGTACACGGCGGCCAGCGAGGGCAGGAAGCGGGCCCGGGGGGCCAGTGCCCCCACCTCGGCGGCAGGAGTGGTAGCGGTGCTCACGACTTCACCAGGCCCTTCGTGATGCGCCCGCCCAGCGCGAGGTAGACGTCCTCCAGGCTCGGGGTCGCCAGTGTGAAGTCGTCGAGGGCGGCGAAGGCCGGCCCGCCGGTCACGGCGGCCACCGCGGCCCGTGCCTCGTCCGGCGGCAGCCGCAGCACCCACCGGCGGCCGGACTCGGCGGCCGCCGCGGCGAGCGCGGCGACCTCGGGCACGTCCAGCGGCGGCGCGGTCCGCCACACGAGTTCGAGGCGGACCTCGTCGGAGACGCGGGCCTTCAGCGCGGCGGGCGTGTCGCAGGCGATGACCCTGCCCTGGTCGATGACGGCGACCCGGTCGAGGACGGTCTCGGCCTCGATGACGTTGTGGGTGACGAGCAGGACGGTGGTGCCGTGCCGGGCGCGCCGCCGGTCCACGGCCGACCACACCGCCCGCCGGGCGACGGGGTCCATGCCGGTGGTGGGCTCGTCGAGGACCAGTACCTGCCGCTCCCCCACCAGGGCGGCGGCAAAGCAGGCCAGCCGCCGCTGTCCGCCGGACAGCTTCTTCAGGGGCCGCCCGGCGATCGCGGTGAGCCCGAGCTCCTCCAGGACGGCGTCCCGGGTGTCGCGGGCGTCGCGGGCGGTGAGGCCGCGCAGCCGCCCGGTGGTCTCGGCGGCGAGGGCGACGGTGAGCTCGTCGAGGGCGGTGGACTCCTGGCCGAGGTAGGCGAGGAGCCGGGCCGCCCGCTCGGGGTGGCGTACGAGGTCGTGGCCGAGCAGGGTCACGGAGCCGGAGTCGGGCCGCAGCAGCCCGGTCAGCTGCCGGACGAGGGTGGATTTGCCGGCGCCGTTGGGGCCGAGGAGACCGAAGACCTCGCCGCGCCGGACGTCCAGGGAGATCCCGTCGTTGGCGCGGGTCGCGGGCAGGGCGGGGGCGCCGCGCCGGCCGCGGACGGCGGGGTAGGTCTTGACCAGGTCACGCACCGCGCAGACGACGCCGTCGGCCGCGGGCGGCGCCGCGGCCGCCGTCGTGCTGCGGCTGCCCTGCGGTCTCGCTGGTGCTGTGCCCGTACTCACGAGGGAGCAGCCTACGCGGCCCCGGGCCCTACTCGGGCGTCGGGGTCGCCGGGACGCCCGGCGCGGCGGCCGGTGCGCCGGGCACGCGCTCGGCCGCGGCGCGGACGTCGATCTCCCGCCAGAACCCGGCGCGGATGGCGTAGCGGTCGTGTTCGTCGATCTGGTCGTCCTTGTGGGCGAGCAGGCCGAACCGGGCCGCGTAGCGCAGCAGCTCGCCGTCGATGCGGTGCGGGATCCGCGGGTACATGGTGGCGAGTTTCTGCAGGTGGACGGCTTCCGGGAGGCGTTCCATCCAGCGCCGGGCGAAGACCTGGCCGACCTCGAACGGGTCGCCGCCGACGGTGGTGATGTCCTCCTCGCGGTCGGCCCAGCGCTGCTCGGCGCTGGTGAGCTGGGCGAGGGTGGGCAGGGAGGCGGTCTCGGCGGGTTCGCCGAGCGGGCCGGGCCGGTCGATCCAGCCCCGGTCGGAGGACCAGCGCAGGGCGCTGGCCGGGGAGGGGGTGACGCCGTTGCCGGAGTGCGGGCCGGGCTGGTGGCCGGGGGCGCGCAGGGAGCCGGCGAGGTCCTTGGGGGTGGGTACGGTCCTGCCGCCGACGGCGGGGGCGGGCACGGGGGCCGCGCCGGTCTCGGGGACGGGCGGGTCGGCGGCCGGGGCCGGGGCGCCGGCGGCGGCGCTGCGGGCGGCCGCCTCGGCGAGGGCCGCCTCGGGCAGGGGTGCGGAGAGGATGGCGGCGATCTCGGGGCGGGGCGCGGGCGGGGGCGAGTAGAGGCCGGTGAGGTCCTTGGCGCGGACGGCGCGGGTGATCCAGGCCCGGTCCAGGACGCGGCGCTCGTCGGCCTCGGCGACGAGGTCCTCGGACTGGTTGTAGTCGCCGTCGGCGGCCTGGACGGCCCACAGGTGGACGGCGACGCCGTGCTCCTTGGCGGACATCAGGCCGGGCAGGAGGTCCCCGTCGCCCGTGACGAGGACGACGTCGGAGCAGGCGCGGTTGCGGGCCAGCTCGGTGAGCTCGGCGTGCATGGCGGCGTCGACGCCCTTCTGCGCCCAGCGGCCGTCGCTGCGGGTCAGGGCGCCGAGCCGGACGGTGACCCGGGGCATGACGCGCAGCCGGCGGTGTTCGGGCTGGGGCACCCGGTCGGGTGCACCGTCGAACCAGTAGATGCGCAGCAGGGGCTGCTGGGTGTCGGCCTCGGCCCGTTCGCGCAGGCCGTGGATGAGGGCGGCGTGGTCGACGGTGATGCGGGAGCGGGAGGGTTCACCCGCGAGAAGGCTTGCGGCGGCGCCCAGCAGATAGCCGGCGTCCACCAGGACGACGCAGCGGTCCACGCGTTCCACCTCTTCCGTGGGGGTCCTCTGGTTTTCCCCGAGTCTGCCCGACCATGCGGGTGTTGACGGCCGGAACTGGATCATCGGCGTGGCGTATCTCACTGTTTTCGGGGCGCGCGCGGGCCGCGACACCCGGGAAAGATCCACAATGCGCGGTTTGTGGTGCTGTGTGAGTGTGAAGGCGGTCCTGGCCCCTAGACCCTCACGGAGGCTCCACCATGGCCAAGAACAAGAACCAGAAGCAGCCGAAGCAGCAGGCCCGCTCCTCGTCGCAGG
The DNA here is from genome assembly GCF_044769385.1 of Streptomyces sp. NPDC090445. NCBI lineage: Bacteria > Bacillati > Actinomycetota > Actinomycetes > Kitasatosporales > Streptomycetaceae > Streptomyces > Streptomyces sp. NPDC090445. The sequence continues at coordinate 85,714 of NZ_JBIVXV010000002.1, forward strand.
AGCCGTCGAAGAGCTCGCAGGAGACCTCGTCCGAGTCGTCGTCCTCGTCGTCGTCCCCGAGTCCGATGGATATGGCGCGCAAGGGCAAGCAGAAGCGCTTCGGCCACAACTGACGCCGCCGCCGGCGCCGCGGGCGCCGGGGGCAGACGCGCGAGGGCGCGCCCGGAGGAGTTCCGGGCGCGCCCTCTGTGCTGCGGTGCGCCGGTGGGCGCGGGGCCGGGCCGGCGGCCGACGGCCGACGGCCGTCAATCGGCGGCCGTCAATCGGCGGCCGTCAGCCGGCCAGGCAGGACGGTCCGAGGAGCACCTTGAGGTCGCCGAAGAGGGCCGGGTCGGGCTGGACCCGGTGCCGGTCGAGGCGCAGCACGGTGGTGGACCGGGGGCCCTGGAGCTTGATCCGGACCTCGGTGTTGCCCTTGTGGTGGCGGAGGATCTCGCCCAGACGGGTGACCATCGGAGGGGTGACCTTGACGGTGGGGATGGTGAGGACGACCGGGGCGTTGGTCCCGGCCGAGGACAGGTCGGGGACCATCAGCTCCATGGCGACCAGCCGCGGCACGTCCTCGCGCTTGTCGAGGCGGCCCTTGACGAAGACGACGGCGTCCTCGACCAGCTGGGTGGAGACGAGCTGGTAGGTGGCCGGGAAGAACATGCACTCGATGGAGCCGGCGAGGTCCTCGACGGTGGCGATGGCCCAGGCGTTGCCCTGCTTGGTCATCTTCCGCTGGAGGCCCGAGATGATGCCGCCGATGGTGACGACGGCGCCGTCGGCGTGCTCGCCGCCGGTGAGCTGGGAGATGCCCGCGTCCGTCTTGTCGGACAGGACGTGCTCCAGGCCGAAGAGCGGGTGGTCGGAGACGTACAGGCCGAGCATCTCGCGCTCCTGGGCGAGCAGGTAGGACTTCTCCCACTCGACGTCGGAGAACTCGACGTCGAGGCCGAAGCCGGGCTCGTCGCCGCCCTCGTCGCCCATGGCGCCGAAGAGGTCGAACTGGCCCTCGGCCTCCTTGCGCTTGACCGCGACCACGGTGTCGATCATCGGCTCGTGCTGGGCGACGAGGCCCTTGCGGGTGTGGCCCATCTCGTCGAAGGCGCCGGCCTTGATCAGCGATTCGACGGTGCGCTTGTTGCAGACCACGGCCTCGACCTTGTCGAGGAAGTCCGGGAAGGAGGAGTACTTCCCCTTGGCCTTGCGGGTCTTGATGATCGAGTCCACGACGTTCTGGCCGACGTTGCGGACGGCGGTGAGGCCGAAGAGGATCACGTCGTCGCCCTGGGCGGCGAAGTTCGACTCGGACTCGTTCACGTTCGGCGGGAGCACCTTGATGCCCATGCGGCGGCACTCGTTCAGGTAGATCGCGGACTTGTCCTTGTCGTCCTTGACCGAGGTGAGCAGGCCGGCCATGTACTCGGCCGGGTGGTTGGCCTTGAGGTAGGCGGTCCAGTAGGAGACCAGGCCGTACGCGGCGGAGTGGGCCTTGTTGAAGGCGTAGCCGGCGAAGGGGACCAGCACGTCCCACAGGGCCTGGATGGCGGTGTCGGTGTAGCCGTTCTTCCGGGCGCCTTCCTGGAAGATCGTGAAGTTCTTCGCGAGCTCCTCGGGCTTCTTCTTGCCCATGACGCGGCGGAGGATGTCGGCCTCGCCGAGCGAGTAGCCGGCGATGATCTGGGCGGCCTTCTGCACCTGCTCCTGGTAGACGATCAGGCCGTAGGTGACCGCGAGCACCTCTTCGAGCGGCTTCTCCAGCTCGGGGTGGATCGGGGTGATCTCCTGCTGCTTGTTCTTGCGCAGGGCGTAGTTCGTGTGCGAGTTCATGCCCATCGGGCCCGGCCGGTAGAGCGCGGACACGGCGGAGATGTCTTCGAAGTTGTCGGGCTTCATCAGGCGCAGCAGCGAGCGCATGGGGCCGCCGTCGAACTGGAAGACGCCGAGGGTGTCGCCGCGCTGGAGCAGCTCGAAGGTCTTGGGGTCGTCGAGCGGCAGGGCCAGGAGGTCGATGTCGATCCCCTTGTTGGCCTTCACCATCTTGACGGCGTCGTCCATGATCGTGAGGTTGCGCAGGCCGAGGAAGTCCATCTTCAGCAGGCCGAGCGACTCGCAGCTCGGGTAGTCCCACTGGGTGATGGTGACGCCGTCGGTGTGCCGCACCCAGACGGGCACGTGGTCGGTGATCCGCTCGCTGGACATGATCACGCCGGCGGCGTGCACGCCCATCTGGCGGACCAGGCCCTCCACGCCGCGCGCGGTGTCGATGACCTTCTTCACGTCCGGCTCGTTCTCGTACATCCCGCGGATCTCGCCGGCCTCGCCGTAGCGGGGGTGCGAGGGGTCGAGGATGCCGGAGAGCGGGATGCCCTTGCCGAGGACGTCGGCGGGCATGGCCTTGGTGAGCCGGTCGCCCATGGCGTACGGGTAGCCCAGCACGCGCGCGGAGTCCTTGATCGCGTTCTTGGCCTTGATGGTGCCGTACGTGCCGATCATGGCGACCTTGTCGGCGCCGTACTTCTCGGTCACGTACCGGATCACCTCGACGCGCCGACGCTCGTCGAAGTCGATGTCGACATCGGGCATGGAGATGCGCTCGGGGTTCAGGAACCGCTCGAAGATCAGGCCGTGCGGGATCGGGTCGAGGTCGGTGATGCCCATGGCGTACGCGACGATCGAGCCTGCCGCGGAGCCTCGGCCGGGGCCCACGGCGATGCCCTGGTTCTTGGCCCACATGATGAAGTCGGCGACCACGAGGAAGTAGCCGGGGAAGCCCATCGAGATGATCGTGTCCATCTCGTACTCGACCTGCTTCATGCGGTCCTCGGGGATGCCGCCCGGGAAGCGGCGGTGCATCCCCTTCATGGTCTCCTCGCGGAACCAGGTGACCTCGGTGTAGCCCTCCGGGATGTCGAACTTCGGCATCAGGTTCCGGAACGTGAACATGCCCTCGGTGTCGACCTGCTCGGCGACGAGGCGGGTGTTGGCGCAGCCCTCCTGCCAGGCGTCCGAGGAGTCGATGGCGTACATCTCCTCCGTCGACTTCAGGTAGTAGCCGGAGCCGTCGAACCGGAAGCGGTCCGGGTCGGAGAGGTTCTTGCCGGTCTGGATGCAGAGCAGGGCGTCGTGCGCGCCGGCCTCGTGCGCGTACGTGTAGTGCGAGTCGTTGGTGACCAGCGGCGGGATGCCGAGCTTCTTGCCGATCTCCAGCAGGCCGTCGCGGACCCGGCGCTCGATCTCGATGCCGTGGTCCATCAGCTCCAGGAAGTAGCGCCCCTCGCCGAAGATGTCCTTGTAGTCGGAGGCCGCCTTGAGCGCCTCGTCGAACTGTCCGAGGCGCAGTCGGGTCTGCACCTCGCCGGAGGGGCAGCCGGTGGAGGCGATCAGGCCCTCCGACCACTGGGCGATGGTCTCCTTGTCCATGCGGGGCCACTTCGTGAGCCAGCCCTCGGCGTAGGCGTCGGAGGACAGCCGGAAGAGGTTGTGCAGGCCGGTGGCGTTCGCCGCCCAGATCGTCTTGTGGGTGTAGCCGCCGGAGCCGGAGACGTCGTCCCGCTTCTGGTGCGGCTGGCCCCACTGGATCCTCCGCTTGTTGCGGCGGGACTCGGGTGCGACGTACGCCTCGATGCCGATGATCGGGGTGATCCCGGCCTTCTGCGCAGAGTGAAAGAAGTCATACGCGCCGTGCAGGTTTCCGTGGTCGGACATGGCGATGTGCGACATGCCCATCTCGTTGCACGCCGCGAACATGTCCTTCAGCCGCGCGGCACCGTCCAGCAGCGAGTACTGGGTGTGGACGTGCAGGTGCGTGAACGGCGTCTTGGCCACGGCGCGGGACCTCCGGGGGCGGGGGTAGGGGGCAGCTTTGAATCCTACGTCCCACGGGTGACAGATTCCGGGCACCTGACGGTACGGTCAGGCGTTGCAGAACCAGGTGGTCCCGCACGGCGTCCAGTCGATCGGAACCAGTCCAGCCCGTGCACCAGGAGGAACCCGCCATGGCGGTCCCCGAAATGGCGAACGAACAGCGCGCCGAACAGATACTGGATGTCTTCGACACCGCCTTCGGTGAGCTGCTCGCCGCCGACCCCGCCGCCTTCCAGGTGAAATTCCGGAAGATGGCCGCTTCCGCTTTCGCCTTCTACCGGGGCACCGCCTGCCTCTTCTACGCCGACCTGGAGCGCGAGCGCCACGGCGGCCCCTACCTGGACGACCGGACCGGCCGGGTGTGGATCCACGGCGATCTGCACGCCGAGAACTTCGGCACCTACATGGACTCCACCGGCCGCCTCGTCTTCAACGTCAACGACTTCGACGAGGCCTACGTCGGCCCCTTCACCTGGGACCTCAAGCGCTTCGCGGCCTCCGTGGCCCTGATCGGCTACACCAAGGCGCTCAGCGACGAGCAGATCAGCGAGCTGGTGCGGATCTACGCCGCCGCCTACCGCGAGCAGATCCACGTCCTGGCCGCCGGGGACGCCAAACACGAGGAGGTCCCCTCCTTCACCCTGGACACCTCCCACGGCCCGCTGCTGTCCGCCCTGCGCTCGGCCCGCTCCCGCACCCGCTTCGCCCTCCTGGACTCCATGACCGAGATCCGGGACTACGAGCGCCGCTTCACCTCCGGCGGCGGCTCCATCGAGCTCGACGCGGCGACCCGGTACAAGGTCCTGGCCGCCTTCGACGCGTACCTGGAGACCCTGCCCGACGAATCCCTGGTGCGCCCGGACTCCTACCGGGTCAAGGACGTGGTGGGCCGCCGGGGCGTCGGCATCGGCTCGGCGGGGCTGCCCTCGTACAACATCCTGCTGGAGGGCCACAGCGACGCCCTGGAGAACGACGTCGTGATCTACCTCAAGCAGGCGCAGACCCCGGCGGTGTCCCGGCACATCACCGACCGGGCGGTGCGGGAGTACTTCCGGCACGAGGGGCACCGCACGGTGATCTCCCAGCGCGCCCTCCAGGCGCACGCCGACCCCTGGCTGGGCTGGACCGAGCTGGACGGGGCCGGCCAGCTGGTGGCCGAGGTCTCCCCGTACGCGGTGGACCTGGACTGGTCGGACCTGGACGACCCGGAGGAGATCGCGGCCGTGGTCGCGGACCTGGGCCGGGCCACGGCGACCATGCACGCCTCGGCCGACGAGGCGGAGAGCGGCCACAGCCTCGTCCCGTTCTCCACGGAGCGGGCCATCGACGCGGCGATCGCCGCCGACGAGGAGGGCTTCGCCGAGCTCCTGGTGGACTTCGCGCACGCCTACGGGGCCCGCGCCCGCGCCGACCACCTGCTCTTCGTGGACCTGTTCCGCAACGGCCGGATCCGGCCGTAGCGGGGCCCGCCCCCGCCCCCGGAGCCCTGCGTTCACAGAAAGTCATGGCAGACTCGCGGCGATGGGCATATCAGGAGCAGGACTGAGAGGGCTGCGGGCCGCGCTGTTCAGCGCGTTCGTCGTGCTGCTGTCGGCCGGCTCGCACGTCCTCATCGCGGGGGTGCCGCTGCCGCCGGCGCCGGCCGCCGGGGCCTTCGCCTCCGTGTTCCTCATCGCCTGGACGCTGGCGGGCCGCGAGCGGGGCTTCGGCCCGATCGCCGGGCTGCTGGTCCCGCTGGAGCTGGCCGCCGACACCGTCTTCACCGCCGGCCAGCACGTCTGCTACGGGCCCTCCGGCGGGCCGGTCTCCGGCCCGCTGCGGGCGCTGGGCCTGCACGAGCTGTGCGGCGGGACACCGCTGGGCGGCCCGCTGGCCGAGATGTCCGGCCCCGTCGGCTCCGCGGCCCTGCCCGCCGCGGCCGGCGCGTGGACGCCGTGGCTGCTGCTCGCCGCGCACGTCTCCGTCGGGCTGCTGGCCGCGGTCTGGCTGCGGTACGGCGAGCGGGCGCTGTGCCAGCTGCTGGGCGCGGTGGCCGGCCTCGCGTTCCGGCCGCTGCGGCTGGCGGCGGCCTCGGCGGGAGTGGGCGCCGGCCGGCCGCCCCGGCGGGAACCGCGCCCGGCCGACACGGGCCCGGCCGCCCGGACCCGCTTCCCCGCCCACTCCGTGGGGCTCCGGGGGCCTCCCGTACGCGGCGCGCTCGTGCGCGCCTGACGTCCGTACGGCACCCCTCATCCACATGTCACACCCCACGGAGATCACCATGAGTTCACGCAACAGCCAGGCCAACAAGGCGGCGGCTCGCGAGCGGCTGCGCATCGAGCGCGAGAAGCAGGCGAAGCGGGACAAGGCCCGCCGCCAGTTCGTCGTGGCCGGCGCGGTCGTCGCCGCCCTCGCCCTGGCCGGCGGCATCGGCTACGCCGTCGTCCAGGCCAACCAGCCCGACGAGTGGGAGAAGGCCGCGACGGCCGCCCTGGTCGCCCCGAAGAACACCACGGGCGAGAACGGCACGACCGTCGTCGTGGGCAAGCCCGACGCGAAGAAGACGCTGGAGCTGTACGAGGACGCCCGCTGCCCGATCTGCTCCCAGTTCGAGCAGAAGATCGGCCCGCAGATCAAGAAGGACGTCGAGGCGGGCAAGTACAAGCTGCAGTTCGTCGGCGCCACCTTCCTCGACAAGGGCTTCGGCGGCAGCGGCTCGAAGAACGCCCTGAGCGCGCTGGGTGCGGCGCTGAACGTCAGCCCCGAGGCGTTCTCGGAGTACAAGGCGGCGCTGTACTCGCAGGAGAACCACCCCGAAGAGCGGGACGACAAGTTCGGCAAGGACGAGTACCTGCTGAAGATCGCCGACCAGGTCCCGGCGCTGAAGGGCAACGCCGAGTTCAAGAAGGCCGTCGAGGACGGCACGTACAACCGGTGGGCGATCGAGATGTCGAAGGTCTTCGACAAGGCGGGCCTGGAGGGCACCCCGTCGCTGAAGATGGACGGCAAGAAGGTCGAAATCAAGATGAACCCGGACGAGTTCACGGCGGCGGTGGACAAGGCCATCGCGGGCTGAGCGCGGACCGCCGGTAACACCCGGCACGCAACGAGCGGGCGGACTCCCAGAGTTCGCCCGCTTGTTGCATTCCCAGGGCTGTACCTGCGGTTATACCGGTCAGTAATATGACCGGCCGTGACCAGTCAACTCACCTCCCCCACCGCGGCAACTCCCCGCCGCCGTACGGTCGTCAAGGCCGCTGCCGCCACCGCGGCGCTCACCCCCTTCGCGACGGCCGCCCTGGGCATATCCCCCGCTTCCGCAGCCGCGGGCGGACCCGCCTTCCTGCACGGCATCGCCTCCGGCGACCCGCTCCCGGACGGGATCCTGCTGTGGACCCGCGTCACCCCCGTCCCCGAGGCCGTACCCGGCTCCGGCGTCGGCCCGGCCACCCGGGTGGGCTGGGAAGTGGCCGAGGACCGGGCGTTCTCCCGGGTCGTCGCGAGCGGCACGGTCACCGCGACCGCCGCCTCCGACCACACGGTCAAGGCGGACGTCCGCGGACTGCAGCCGCAGACCCCGTACTTCTACCGGTTCACCGCCGGCGCCGCCGTCTCCCCGGTCGGGCGCACCCTGACCGCCCCCCGCCACGACGCGGCGACCCCGTCCGTCCGCTTCGGCGTGGTCTCCTGCGCGAACTGGGAGTCCGGCTGGTTCTCCGCGTACCGCCACCTGGCCGCCCGCAGCGACCTGCACGCGATCCTGCACCTCGGCGACTACATCTACGAGTACCAGAGCGGGGGCTACCCCGAGGCGAAGTACGTCGTGCGCCGGCACGAGCCGCTGCACGAGATCACCACCCTCGCCGACTACCGGGCCCGGCACGGCAAGTACAAGACGGACACCGACCTCCAGGCCCTGCACGCCGCACACGCCATCGTCGCGATCTGGGACGACCACGAGATCGCCAACGACGCCTGGTCGGGCGGCGCGGAGAACCACACCCCGGGGACCGAGGGCGACTGGGCGGCGCGCGCGGCCGCCGCCAAGCAGGCCTACTTCGAGTGGATGCCGGTGCGCACCTCGACCGCCGGCACGGTCTACCGCCGCCTGCGCTTCGGCTCCCTCGCCGACCTGCACCTGCTCGACCTGCGCAGCTTCCGCTCCCAGCAGGTCAAGGTGGGCAACGGCGGGGTGGACGACCCGGAGCGCACCATCACCGGGCGCGCCCAGCTGGACTGGCTCAAGTCGGGCCTGGCGGGCTCGAACGCCACCTGGAAGCTGGTCGGGACCTCGGTGATGATCTCGCCGGTCGCGTTCGGGTCGCTGCCGGCGCACCTGCTGGCGCCGCTGACGAAGCTCCTCGGCCTGCCCGAGGGCGGGATCGCCATCAGCACGGACCAGTGGGACGGGTACACCGACGACCGCAAGGAGCTGCTGGGCCACCTGAAGGACCGGAACATCAAGAACACGGTGTTCCTGACCGGCGACATCCACATGGCCTGGGCCAACGAGGTCCCGGTGAACATGGCGACGTACCCGGGGTCGGGGACGGCCGCGACGGAGTTCGTGGTGACGTCGGTGACCTCCGACAACATCGACGACATCCTGCACGTGCCCGCGAACACCGCCTCGCTGGCGGCCGAGGCCGCCATCAGGGCCGCGAACTGGCACGTGAAGTGGCTCGACATGGACGCGCACGGGTACGGCGTACTGGACGTGACGTCCGAAAGGTCCCAGATGGACTACTACGTCGTGTCCGACAAGCGGAGGCAGGACGCCACGTCGGCGTGGTCCCGTTCGTACCGCACGCTGAACGGCACGCAGAAGGTGGAACGCGTCTGGTCGCCGGTCGGCTGACCGCAGCCTGACGGGGCTGACCGACCGGACTGACTGACAGTTCCTCAAAATTGTTGCAACAAGGGGCACTTGGTACACGCCAGGTGCCCCTCCAACCCCAGAAGCAACAAATCTTTTACATTCAGGTCTTGCTGGATGCATGACATGGACACATAAGCTTCGCGCCAGCGTGAGGAAATCCCTCACCCCCCACCACGCTTGCGAGGAGTTCAACGTGCGCGCTTCCGCCCGCATATCCCCCATGCTCCGCCGCCGCCTCATGGCCCCCGCCGTTCTGGCCGGCGCCCTGGCGTTCGCCCCCTTCTCCGCCCCCACCACCCTTGCGGCCGCCGCCCCGACCGGTGCCGAGCAGTGCGCCGAGGACGCCTCGGCCCCGGCCGACGCCCGCGTCGCCCGCCCGAAGGAGCAGCACGCCGCCGAGCCCAACGAGGTGACGGAGGCCCAGGTCAAGGCCATGGACGCCGACCTGGCCAAGAAGCTCGCCCAGCTCGGCCCGCAGCGCCAGATGCGCGCCGCCGAGGCGACCACCGCGACGACCATCCCGGTGTACTTCCACGTCATCCACAACGGCACCCAGGGCAAGCTGTCCGCCACGGACATCAACAACCAGCTCGCCGTCCTCAACTCCGCCTACAGCGGCCAGGGCACCGGGAACGTCAACGCCGGCTACCAGTTCCAGCTGGTCTCCACGGACTACACCGACAACGCCTCCTGGTACGGCGTGTCCCACGGCTCCCAGGCCGAGAAGGACATGAAGAACACCCTGCGCAAGGGCGGCTCCGACGCGCTGAACGTCTACACGGCCAGCCTCGGCGGCGGCCTGCTCGGCTGGGCGACCTTCCCGAGCTCCTACGCCTCCCAGCCGAAGATGGACGGCGTGGTCCTGCTCAACTCCTCGCTGCCGGGCGGCTCCTCCGCCAACTACAACGAGGGCGACACCGCCACGCACGAGGTCGGCCACTGGATGGGCCTGTACCACACCTTCCAGGGCGGCTGCAACGGAAGCGGCGACTCCGTCGCCGACACCCCGGCCGAGAAGAGCGCTGCGTACGAGTGCCCGACCGGCCGCGACTCGTGCGCCAGCAAGGCCGGCGCCGACCCGATCCACAACTTCATGGACTACACGTACGACGCGTGCATGTACCAGTTCAGCGCCGGCCAGGTGGCCCGCATGCAGAGCATGTGGAACGCCTACCGCGGCTGACCGCCCTCACCGGGCCTCACCACGGGGCCTGACCGGGCCTGAGCGCGGCTGACGCACGAGGGGCAGGGCACGTCATGTGCCCTGCCCCTCGTGGCGTGTTCCGGCTCCTGCCGCCCGCCGCGGCTACAGGCTGTCGAGGAAGGCGAGCGCCGCCTTCCAGGTCTGCTCCGCGGCCTCCTCGTCGTAGTCGTCGAGGTCCGGGTCGGTGAACAGGTGCCCGGCCCCCGGGTAGCGGTGGACCTCGACGTCCGCGCCCGCCCGCCGCATCCGCAGGTACCAGGCCGTCAGCCAGTCGTGCGGCTCGAACGGGTCCGGATCGGCGATGTGCAGCTGCACCGGCAGGTCGTCGACCGCGGCGTCCTCCTCCAGGTCGGCCGTGCCGTGCAGGAGCAGCAGCCCGCGCGCCTTCTCGTCGGCCAGCGCCAGGTGCTGGGCGAGGGAGCCGCCGAAGGAGAAGCCCGCGTACACGAGCCCCTGGTCGGAGTGGGGGGCGGCGGCCAGCACCGCGCGCCGGAGCAGCTCGTCGCGGCCGGTCTCGTCCCGGTACGCCATGCCCTCCTCGACGGTCTCGAAGGTGCGCCCCTCGAAGAGATCGGGCACCTGGACCTGGTGCCCGGCAGCGCGCAGCCGGTCGGCCGCCGCGTGCACCGCGGGCCGCAGCCCGTACGCCGAATGGAAAAGCACGATGTTCATGCACACCATCGTGCCAGTTTCCGCACGCCCGCTGCGGTTAGGTTCAACTCCATGGACACGGACACCGTTCTGCGCCCGGCCCTGGTCGTCGGCGGCGTGCTGGCCGTCACCCTCGTCGCCGGCTGGCTGCTGGACCTGCTGCTGCGCCGCGCCGACGCCCGCCACGGGGAGACCCCGCTGTGGGGGCTGCTGCGCCGCTGCCGCACCCCGTTCCGGCTCACCCTGGCCACCGCCCTGCTGTACGGCTCCTACCGCGAGGCCCGGATCCTGCCCGCGCACACCGCGGCCGTGGGCCGCGCCCTCACCCTCGTACTGATCGGCGCGGCGGCCTGGCTGCTGGTGCGCATCGCGACGGCGGTCGTGGACTCCGTGTACGCCCGGTACGCCGACCGGACCGCGGACGAGGCACGGGTGCGCCGGGTCCGCACCCAGGTCACGCTGATCCAGCGGGTGGTCACGGCGGCGGTCGCGGTGATCGCGGTCGCGGCCATGCTGCTGACCTTCCCGGCGATGCGGACGGTCGGCGCCTCCCTGCTGGCCTCGGCGGGCATCATCGGCATCGTCGCCGGCATCGCCGCCCAGTCCACGCTCGGCAACCTCTTCGCCGGACTGCAGATCGCCTTCGGCGACACCGTGCGCATCGGCGACACCGTCGTCGTGGACAAGGAGTGGGGCACCGTCGAGGAGATCACCCTCACCTTCCTGGTGGTCCGCACCTGGGACGAGCGGCGGATCACCATGCCTGTGTCGTATTTCACGAGCAAGCCGTACGAGAACTGGTCGCGCGGCGGCGCCGAGATGACCGGCACCGTCTTCTGGCACCTCGACCACAGCGCCCCGCTGGAGCCGATGCGCGAACAGCTCCGGCAGATCCTGAAGGAGGTGCCGGAATGGGACGGCCGGACCGGCAGCCTGGCCGTGACGGACACCACACCGCACACGATCCAGGTCCGCGCGGTGGTGACCGCCAAGGACGCCTCCGACATCTGGACCGTCCGCTGCGCGGTCCGCGAGCGGATGATCGCCTGGCTGGCAGCCCGACACCCGTACGCCCTCCCCCGCATCACCACCGCCCCGGCCCCGCCCGCACCCGGCACCGCCGAAGACACCGGAGCCGCCGGGGCCGACGGTGACGCCAGCGCTCCGGGCCCGGCGGACGGCCGCGGGCCGGCCGGGTCCGGCTGAGCGGACGCCGGCCGGCTGCCGGGGACCCGCCGCCGGGTGCCGGCTACGGGGTTGGGGACTGCTGGCGAGTGACTGCGCATGGGCGTGTTCTGGCGCATGCACATGGGTGTCTGGGCTGCTCGACGCCTGAACCTGGAAGGGAACGGAGGTTTCCGTGCCGAACGGGTGACCTTCACCGGTGGTGGTCGTTGAGTGCATGCAGGGGTTCTTCGGCCGGCGTGGGGCGGGGGTGCGGGAATGGGCGGGCTGCGGGAAGTGACGGCGCCGTTCGTCGCCCCGGGACCGTCCGGTGTGGCGGTCCGTGGCCGGCCTCGACGCCCACGGCAACCCTGTCGGCGATCCCCGGCGTTTCTTCTACGACCTCAGCGGGTCGGCCGACCACCGCGACGCCCAGGTCCGCCACGCGATCACCCGCCTGCAGCACTGGGTACGCCGGTGTGGGGTGACGGCGATCGCCATCGAGGACCTGGACTTCGCCGCCGAGAAGACCCGCGAGAAGCACGGCCGCAAGAAGAAGTTCCGGCAGCTGATCTCCGGCCTGCCCACCGGCAGGCTCAAGGCCCGCCTCGTCTCCATGGCCGCCGAACAGGGCCTGGCCATTGTGGCCGTGGACCCGGCCTACACGTCCGTGTGGGGCGACGAGCACTGGCGCAAGCCCCTCACCAGCAAGACACGCAAGATGTCCCGTCACGATGCCGCGAGCATCGCGATCGGGCGACGCGCCCTCGGGCACCCGATCCGGCGACGGACGGCACCGCCCCGTGACGACCAGAGCGATCGTCACGGGCATCGGACCGTCCAGGCCGGACCGGGCACCCCAGAGCGTGAGGAAACCCGCCCCCGCATCCCCGGACCACGGACACGATCCGTGCAGCCGGACGCGGAGAGAACGCGGGCGACCAGGACACCCAAAACCGTTCGGGATGTCCGCAGTGCACAGGAACGAGTCCAAGACTCACTCCTGCTCACTGACTAGGAACGGTCATCAGGACGGGCGCGGGAAGTCCGAGCCGGTCCCCGAGCGGCACGGTGACGACCGCGCCGAGCAGCAGCACGAAGAGCAGGGCGAGCTGTTCCACCCGCCCACCCTGCCGCATCCGGCGCCCCGGGCCCGTCAGGCGCGGGGCGACCGGGTTCGCCCCGCAGGGGCGCGGGGAACTGCGCGACCGGCCCCCACAGACCCGCGGACGAGCGCCGGCCCGTGTTGCGGCACTTCCCGTGGAGCGCTACGGCAGGGTGCGGCGCATCGAGCGGTGCGGGATGCCCGCCTCCTCGAACTCGGGCCCGTAGGCCTCGTATCCGAGCCGCTCGTAGAAGCGGAGGGCGTGCGTCTGCGCCCCCAGGACGACCGCGCGGAGCCCGAGCTCCGCCGCCTCCGCCTCGATCGCCCGGACCAGCGCGGCCCCGACGCCGAGCCCGCGGGCGGCGGCGGTCACCGCGAGCCGGCCGAGCGCACCGGCCTCCGGGTCGCCGGTCTTGCCGAGGGCGGCCGGCCCGTGGAGCAGCCGGCCGGTGCCGAGCGGGCTCCCGTCCGGCGCCACGGCCAGCACGTGGACCGCGTCGGCGTCGTAGGCGTCGTACTCGATCGACTCGGGCACGGACTGCTCGACGACGAACACCTCGGTCCGCACGGCGAAGCAGGCCTTCAGGTCCTCCGGCGAGACGGCCCGCCGGACGGTGAAGGCCGTGCCCTCCCCGCTCATGCGCTCTCGGCTCATTCGCTCTCGGCGCGGATGACGTCCAGCGCGTGCCGGAGGTCGTCGGGGTACTTGCTCTCGAACTCCACCCACTGCCCGTCCGCCGGGTGCTCGAAGCCGAGGCGCACCGCGTGCAGCCACTGGCGGGTCAGCTTCAGGCGCTTGGCGATGGTCGGGTCGGCGCCGTAGGTGAGGTCGCCGACGCACGGGTGCCGGTGGGCGGACATGTGGACGCGGATCTGGTGCGTGCGGCCCGTCTCCAGCTTGATGTCCAGCAGCGAGGCGGCGCGGAAGGCCTCGATCAGGTCGTAGTGGGTGACCGACGGCTTGCCGTCCCGGGTCACGGCCCACTTGTAGTCCGCGCTGGGGTGGCGGCCGATGGGCGCGTCGATGGTGCCGCTCATCGGGTCCGGGTGGCCCTGGACGAGCGCGTGGTAGCGCTTGTCCACGACGCGCTCGCGGAACTGGTTCTTCAGCGAGGTGTAGGCGCGCTCCGACTTGGCGACGGCCATCAGGCCGGACGTGCCGACGTCGAGGCGGTGCACGATGCCCTGGCGCTCGGCGGCGCCGGAGGTGGAGATCCGGTAGCCGGCGGCGGCGAGGCCGCCGATGACGGTGGTGCCGGTCCAGCCGGGGCTCGGGTGGGCGGCGACGCCGACGGGCTTCATGATGACCACGACGTCGTCGTCTTCGTGGATGATCTCCATGCCGGGTACCGGTTCGGCGACGACCTCGACCGCGCGCGGGGGGGCGGGCATCTCCACTTCGAGCCAGGCGCCGCCGTGCACGCGCTCGGACTTCCCGACGACGCTGCCGTCGACCGAGACCTTCCCCGCGGCGGCGAGCTCGGCGGCCTTGGTCCGGGAAAACCCGAACATGCGGGAGATGGCGGCGTCGACGCGCTCGCCTTCGAGGCCATCGGGAACGGGCAGGGTGCGGATCTCGGGAATCGTGCTCACCCGTCGAGTATGCCGGACGCGGCGCGGAGCCGGGTCCGGCCGCCGGCGGTCCTCAGTCCTTGTGGACCGTGCCGTCCGGGTCCAGGCCCTTGAAGGAGAGCAGCACGATCAGGATGCCGCCGCACACGATGGCGGTGTCGGCGAGGTTGAACACGGCGAAGTGCGCCGGCGCGATGAAATCGACCACAGCGCCGCGGAACACGCCCGGCGAGCGGAAGATCCGGTCGGTCAGGTTGCCCAGCGCGCCGCCGAGCAGCAGGCCCAGCGCGATCGCCCAGGGCAGGCTGTACAGCTTGCGGGCGAGGCGGACGATCACGACGATCACGGTGGCCGCGATCAGGGTGAAGATGATCGTGAAGGCCTCGCCGAAGCCGAAGGCCGCTCCGGGGTTGCGGATCGCCTCGAACTTCAGCAGGTCGCCGATGATCCGGATCGGCGGCTGGTGCTCCAGCTTCGCCACGACGACCATCTTGGTGCCGAGGTCCACCAGGTACGCGAGGATCGCCACCACCAGCAGGGCCGCGATCCGCCGGCGCCCCTTGGGCGCCGCGGGCTCGGGCTGGGTGTCGTCCCCGACCTCCGGCGTACCGATGATGCGCTCCGCCTCTGCCACGTGAGTCCCTCGAACTAGCGCGAACCGGGTTGCGATGACACAGCCCTGTCAGGTTCCTGGACCCTGACCAGACACGAGGGTACGTCAGGGCCCCCCGGCCGCGCCCGCCGGTCTAGTGCCGCCGCTCCTGCTTCTGCTTGCAGTCCACGCAGAGCGTGGCCCGCGGGAAGGCCTGCATGCGGGCCTTTCCGATGGGCTGCCCGCAGCTCTCGCAGAGCCCGTACGTGCCCGCGTCCAGCCGCTCCAGGGCCCGCTCGGTCTGCTCCAGCATCTCGCGGGCGTTGGCCGCGAGGGCCATCTCGGACTCGCGGGTGATGTTCTTGGTCCCGGTGTCGGCCTGGTCGTCGCCCGCGCCGTCGCCGGAGTCCCGCATCAGGCCCGTGATCGCCTCCTCCGAGGCCAGCAGCTCGTCGCGCAGCCGCTCCGCCTCGGTCTCCAGCTCGGTCCGCGCCTCGGCGACCTCCGCCGGGGTCCACGGATCCTCGCCGGGCCGTACGGCGAGCTCGCCGGGGGCGGCCGGGGCCCCGGTGGCCCTCGCCTTCGGCAGCCCGCCGGTGGCGGCCTCAGCCGTCTTCCCGGCCGTGCCGGTGCTCTTCCTGGCAACCACTTTCCGGGCTCCCGTCTGTTGCGCGGCCTGTGCCGCCCCCTCGGCCGCGGCCGGCTCGGCCGTGGCTTTCCCCGCGGTCGTCGCGGTCGTCTTCGCGGTCGTCTTCGCGGCCTTCTTCGCGACCGCCGGGGACTTCCGGGCGGCGGCCTTCCCGGCGGCGGTCTTCCCGGCCGCGGCCTTCCCAGCGGCGGCCCTGGTGGCGGCCTTGGCGGCGGTCTCAGCGGTGCTCTTGGCCGTGGTCCCGGCAGTGGTCCTCGCGGCGGCCTCGGCGGCCCCTTTCGCGGCCGGCTTCGCCTCCGCCGCCGCCTTCGCGGCCGTCCTCGCCGCGGGCGCCCGCCCCGCCGCGGTCTTCGCGGCGGCCGTCTTCACGGCGGTCTTCACCGGCGCCTTGCCGGCCGCCTTCGCGGTCGCCCCGTCGGCCTTCCTCACCGCGGCCGGCTTCCGGGCCGACGCCGCGTCCTCGGCCGCCGAGGCCCGTGCGGCGGCCTTTCCGACAGCCTTCTCGGGAGTACTCCCGGCGGTCTTTTTCGCCACCATGGCCGCGGCCCCTTCACATACTGTGACCTTGCTCGCGAATCGTGCCGGAACGATAAATCGCCTCCCGTCCTTCGGCAACGGGGCACGCGTCCGCCCCGGTCAACCTGCATCCGTTGTGCCCAGCCCACGGCCCGGTAATCCGCCCCCGGCGCGCCGCCGCGTCCCGCACCGCGGCATCGGACCGTTCGGGTCACTCCGCCGCCCCGCCCGGCGCCCGGCCCGCACCCCCGCCGCACCCCGCGGAAAACCGGTCTGCCGCGGCCGCCCCCGCCCCGTACACTGGGCCCAGCGAAAGGCATGGACGGGGACGAGTAGCGTCGGACGCAGCCGTGAGCGACCCGGGGACGGTGAGAGCCCGGGGGCGAGCGCGACGTGAAGGATCACCCCTGAGCCGCCGGAAGAAAGCCGCCACGGGCCCACACGGAGCCCGTACGGCAAGTAGAACCGGCTTCGCACCCCAATGAGGGGGCCGCCGGACCCGTCCGGTGGCCAAGGAGGGTGGTACCGCGGGAGCGCGTCCTCGACGAAGGAGGCGGCGCATCTCGTCCCTCCGGACGGAAGCGCCACACCGCCGGAGGAAGAGTTCAGCCTCATGACCACACCGCCGCAGTACCGCCCGGTACCCGCCCAGGTCGACCTGCCCGACCTCGAACACGCCGTTCTCGAGTTCTGGCGCGAGAACAAGACCTTCGCCAAGACCCTGGAGCAGTCCGAGGGCCGCCCCGAGTGGGTCTTCTACGAGGGCCCGCCCACCGCGAACGGCATGCCCGGCGCGCACCACATCGAGGCCCGCGTCTTCAAGGACGTCTTCCCCCGCTTCCGCACCATGCGCGGCTACCACGTGGCCCGCAAGGCCGGCTGGGACTGCCACGGCCTGCCCGTCGAGCTCGCCGTCGAGAAGGAGCTCGGCTTCAACGGCAAGCAGGACATCGAGGCCTACGGCATCGCCGAGTTCAACGCCAAGTGCCGCGAGTCCGTGACCCGCCACACCGACGCGTTCGCCGAGCTCACCACCCGCATGGGCTACTGGGTCGACCTGGACGACGCGTACCGGACCATGGACCCCGAGTACGTCGAGTCGGTCTGGTGGTCGCTGAAGGAGATCTTCAACAAGGGCCTGCTCGTCCAGGACCACCGCGTCGCCCCCTGGTGCCCGCGCTGCGGCACCGGCCTCTCCGACCACGAGCTGGCCCAGGGCTACGAGACCGTCGTCGACCCCTCGGTCTACGTGCGCTTCCCCCTGACCTCCGGCCCGCTCGCCGGCGAGGCCGCCCTCGTCGTGTGGACCACCACCCCGTGGACCCTGGTCTCCAACACCGCGGTGGCCGCCCACCCGGAGGTCACGTACGTCGTCGCCACCAATGGCGAGGAGAAGCTGGTCGTCGCCCGGCCGCTGCTGGAGAAGGCCCTCGGCGAGGGCTGGGAGGCCACCGGCCAGACCTTCACCGGCAAGGAGATGGAGCGCTGGACCTACCGGCGCCCCTTCGAGCTGGTGCCCTTCGACGCGCCCGCCCACTTCGTGGTCAACGCGGACTACGTCACCACCGAGGACGGCACCGGCCTCGTCCACCAGGCCCCCGCCTTCGGCGCCGACGACCTCGCGGTCTGCCGCGCGTACGGCCTGCCCGTCGTGAACCCCGTCCGCCCCGACGGCACCTTCGCCGAGGAGGTCCCGCTCGTCGGCGGCATCTTCTTCAAGAAGGCCGACGAGCGGCTCACCGCCGACCTCGACGCCCGCGGCCTGCTCTTCCGGCACATCGCCTACGAGCACAGCTACCCGCACTGCTGGCGCTGCCACACCGCGCTGCTCTACTACGCGCAGCCGTCCTGGTACATCCGCACCACCGCCGTCAAGGACGCGATGCTGCGGGAGAACGACAAGACCAACTGGTTCCCGGAGTCGGTCAAGCAGGGCCGCTTCGGCGACTGGCTCAACAACAACATCGACTGGGCGCTGTCCCGCAACCGCTACTGGGGCACCCCGCTGCCCATCTGGCGCTGCGAGGAGGGGCACCTCACCTGCGTCGGCTCCCGCGCCGAGCTGTCGGAGCTGTCCGGCCAGGACCACTCGGCCCTGGACCCGCACCGCCCGTACATCGACGACGTGACCTTCTCCTGCACGGCGGAGGGCTGCTCGCACACGGCGGTCCGCGTCCCCGAGGTCATCGACGCCTGGTACGACTCGGGCTCCATGCCGTTCGCGCAGTGGGGCTACCCGTACAAGAACAAGGAGCTGTTCGAGAAGCGCTACCCGGCGCAGTTCATCTCCGAGGCGATCGACCAGACCCGCGGCTGGTTCTACACGCTGATGGCCGTCGGCACGCTCGTCTTCGACAAGTCCTCGTACGAGAACGTCGTCTGCCTGGGCCACATCCTGGCCGAGGACGGCCGCAAGATGTCCAAGCACCTGGGCAACATCCTGCAGCCGATCCCGCTCATGGACCAGCACGGCGCCGACGCGGTGCGCTGGTTCATGGCGGCCGGCGGCTCGCCGTGGGCGGCCCGCCGCGTCGGCCACGGCACCATCCAGGAGGTCGTCCGCAAGACGCTCCTCACCTACTGGAACACGGTCGCCTTCCAGGCCCTGTACGCCCGCACCTCGAACTGGGCGCCGACCGCCGCCGACCCGGCGCCGGCCGACCGCACGGTCCTGGACCGCTGGCTGCTCTCGGAGCTGCACACGCTGGTCGGCGAGGTCACGGACGCCATGGAGGCGTACGACACCCAGCGCGCCGGCAAGCTGCTGTCCGCCTTCGTGGACGACCTGTCCAACTGGTACGTGCGCCGGTCGCGCCGCCGGTTCTGGCAGGGCGACAAGGCGGCCCTGCGCACCCTGCACGATGTGGTCGAGACGGTCACCCGCCTGATGGCCCCGCTCACCCCCTTCATCGCGGAGCGGGTCTGGCAGGACATGGTCGTCCCGGTCACCCCGGACGCGCCCGAGTCCGTGCACCTCACCTCGTGGCCCGAGGCGGACGCCGCGCTCGTGGACCCGGTCCTGTCCCGGCAGATGCTGCTGGTGCGCCGCCTGGTCGAGCTGGGCCGCGCCACGCGTGCCGAGTCCGGGGTCAAGACCCGCCAGCCGCTGTCGCGGGCGCTGGTCGCGGCCGCCGGCTTCGAGGCGCTCTCGGCCGAGCTGCACGCCCAGATCACCGAGGAGCTGAACGTCAGCTCGTTGGCGTCGCTGTCCGAGGTCGGCGGCTCGCTCGTCGACACCACGGCGAAGGCGAACTTCCGTGCGCTCGGCAAGCGGTTCGGCAAGGGCGTCCAGGACGTCGCGAAGGCCGTGGCCGCGGCGGACGCGGCGGCGCTGTCGCTCGCGCTGCGCTCCGGCGAGGCCACGGTGGAGGTGAACGGCGAGCCCGTCGCCCTCACCCCGGAGGAGGTCATCATCACGGAGACCCCGCGCGAGGGCTGGTCGGTGGCGTCCGACTCCGGCGCCACGGTCGCCCTGGACCTGGAGATCACCCCCGAGCTGCGGCTCGCCGGCCTGGCGCGGGACGCGATCCGCCTCATCCAGGAGGCCCGCAAGAACTCGGGCCTGGACGTCGCGGACCGGATCGCCCTGCGGTGGTCCGCCGCGGACCCGGAGGTGGTCACCGCCCTGACCGACCACGCCGGGCTGATCGCGGACGAGGTCCTGGCCACGGACTTCGCGCAGGGCGAGGCCGATGCGGCGTACGGTGACCCGTTCACGGACGACCCGCTGACCCTCACGTTCCGCCTCCGCAAGGCGTAACCGGCCACCGAAACGGCGCCCCCCTCGATCCCGGGGGGCGCCGTTTCTCCACCCACTCGCCAACACGCAGCGCAGCGCCCCGGTCACCCGGCGGCGCCGCCGCCAGACGTTTCGACTTCCCCACCCCACCCCTTCCCGAAAGCCCTCAATCGCCGGGCAGGCTCAAAACCACCCCCGCCCGCGGGCGCCGACCGGGCTCGCCCGGCCGGCACCACCCAGCCCGCCCGGCACCGTCCAGCCCGCCCGGCACCGTCCAAGCCCGGCCGGCACCACCCAGCCCGCCCGGCACCTTCCAGCCCGCCCGGCGATTGAGGGCAGAAGTGGTGAAGGGGCGGGGAGGGGGATCAGCCCCGCAGGGGAGCGGCACCCGCGGCGGCGGACGGGCGGCATCGGACCGGGGTACGGAAACGGGCCGGGCCCGGGTTCCTCGGAACCCGGGCCCGGCCCGTGAGTGCTGCCGACGGCAACGTCAGTTGTCGTCCTCGTCGATGAGGAAGCCGCGCATCGGCGACGGCGCCTGCATCGGCTGCGGCGCAGCAGGCCGCACCGGAGCCATCGGCTGCGTCATGGCCGGAGACATCTGCTGCTGCCCGCCGTACGACGGCCCGCCCATCGGCGAGGGGCCGCCCATCGGCGAGGGGCCGCCCATCGGCGAGGGGCTGCTCATCGGGGACGGGCCGCCCATGCCCATGGAGCCGGCGGGGGCCATCGACGGGGACGGCGACGGCGGCAGCGCCGGACCGGCCGGGTTCCGCGGCGGGGCCAGGGAGTCGTCGGCCTGGGTTTCGAGCTGGCGCAGCTGCGACTCCAGGTAGGACTTCAGGCGCGTACGGTACTCGCGCTCGAAGCCCCGCAGGTCCTCGACCTTGCGCTCCAGCGTGGCGCGTGCGGATTCCAGCGAGCCCATCGCGACGCGGTGCTTCTCCTGAGCGTCCCGCTCCAGCGCGTCGGCCTTGGCGCGGGCGTCCCGCTCCAGGCCCTCGGCGCGGCTGCGCGCCTCGCCGACGATCTTGTTGGCCTCGGAGCGGGCCTCCGCGATCGCCTGGTCGGCGGTCTGCTGGGCCAGGGACAGGACGCGGGCGGCGCTGTCGCCGCCGGGGCCCTGCTGCGGGAGCTGCGGCTGCTGCATGGGCTGCATCTGCTGCCCCATCGGCTGCATCTGCTGCCCCATCGGCTGCATCTGCTGCCCCATGGGCTGCATCTGCTGGCCGAGCGGGTTCTGGCCGCCCATGGACTGCTGACCACCCATGGTGCCGCCCATGGTGTGCATGGGGCCGCCCATCGGGCCGGGGCCACCGGGGCCCTGCGGGCCGCCCGGGCCGCCCATCGGGCCGGGGCCGGCCGGGAGCTGCGGCGCGCCGCCCGGCAGCTGCGGCGGGCCCATCTGCGGCGGACCCTGCTGGGCCGGCGGGCCGGATATGGCGGCGGGCACGGGACCGCCGGGGCGCTGGTCCTGCGGTTCCGGCTTGCGCATGCCCTGCTGCTGCTGGTTCTGCGCGGCGGCGCGCGTGGCTGCGGCCAGCTTGGCGCGCAGGTCCTCGTTCTCGCGCAGCAGGCGCGTCAGCTCGGCTTCGACCTCGTCGAGGAAGGCATCGACCTCGTCCTCGTCATAGCCTTCTCGGAGGCGGACGGTCGTGAACTGCTTGTTCCGCACGTCCTCGGGAGTCAGCGGCATGTCTTCTTCACCTCTACGTAGTCGTCGGCAGTCGGCAAGACCGGATCGGGACTGTCCCCGCGTGTGCGGGAAAGCTCATCGTTCACACGCTTCTCGCAGCTGTGCTCACGAAGCTGATGAGGATGTAAACGATGATCATCAGAACGAAGAAGGAGAGGTCGAGTGCCACGCCCCCGAGACGCAACGGCGGAATGAACCGCCTGAGAAGCTTGAGCGGCGGATCGGTGACAGTGTAGGTCGCCTCCAGGACGACCACCATCGCCTTGCCGGGTGTCCATGAACGTGCGAACTGGAAGACGTAGTCCATCACCAGTCGGAAGATCAGCACGATAAGGAAGCACATCAGCGCGATGTAGACCACCTGTAGTGCGACGCCCATCCCGCGCTTCCCTCTCCCCTGCTCTCACTCTCGTTCCGCCCCGTGTCTGACGGATCGGTCTAGCTTTGGTTGAAGAACCCGCCCTCCGCGATGCGGGCCTTGTCCTCCGCCGTGACATCGACGTTAGCAGGCGAGAGCAGGAACACCTTCTGTGTCACGCGTTCAATGCTGCCGTGCAATCCGAACACGAGACCGGCCGCAAAGTCGACAAGTCGCTTTGCGTCCGTGTCGTCCATCTCTGTGAGGTTCATGATCACCGGAGTGCCCTCACGGAAGTGTTCCCCGATGGTACGGGCCTCGTTGTACGTCCGGGGGTGCAGCGTCGTGATGCGGTACGGCTCCCGCTCGGAGACGACCTTGGGCATGATCACGGGGGCGTTCTTCTCCACGTTCGAGCGTTCAGGTGTGATGGATGCCACGGGGGCAATTCGCGCAGGACGTCCACTTTCGACCGGCAAGGGCGTTGGTTCCCGTTGCGGCGGGGGCTGCACGGCTCGTACCGGTTCTTCCGGTACGGGCGCTTGGTGCACGGGCTGCTGCTGGCGCCGGCGGTCCCGTTCCGGTTCCGGCTCGGGTTCGAACTCGTCGTCGGGGTCGTATCCCGGGTTGTCGTACCGGTCGTCCTCCACGAGGCCGAGGTAGACCGCCATCTTGCGCATCGCGCCGGCCATTCTCTGAGTCCTCCGCTCTGTGGTGGATCGCCGTCTCGCAGGTGTGTCGCTGTGTCACCGAAGTCACCAACTGCCCGCGATCCACGTGGTCTGTCCGCCCTCCAGCGGGAATGACCATATTTTCTGCTGTGGTCCGACTTGCTTCGCGACGTTACCCGAGCCGGGGTCTCGCGCCGAGTACCGCAGTGCCGACGCGTACATGTGTCGCACCGGCCGCAACGGCCTCTTCCAGATCTGCACTCATCCCGGCCGACACCATCGTGGCAGCCGGATGGTCCGCGCGCAGGCGGGATGACAATTCCACCAGCCGCTCGAAAGCGGCCCGTTCGCGTCCCGCGTAGGGTCCGGCCAGCGGTGCCACGGTCATCACGCCGTCGATCCGCAGTCCCGGCGCCGCGGCCACGAGGTCCGCGAGTCCGGCGAGCTGCTCGGGGGCCGCGCCGCCGCGGCTGCCGCGCTCCCCCGACTCGGCGTCGAGGGCGATCTGCACGAGGCAGCCGAGCTCCCGCCCGCTCTGCTCCGCCGCCGCGGAGAGCGCGGTGACCAGCCGGGGCCGGTCGACCGACTGCACCACATGCGCATATCCGGCAACGGAACGGGCTTTGTTGGTCTGCAACTGGCCGACGAAGTGCCAGGTGAGCGGCAGATCCGCGCAGGCCGCCGCCTTGGGGGCGGCATCCTGGTCGCGATTCTCCGCCACATGACGGACGCCCAGCTCCGCCAGCAGTCGTACGTCGCTCGCGGGATGGGTCTTGGTGACGACGATGAGCGTCACCTCGTCCCGTGCACGCCCCGCGGCGGCGCAGGCGGAGGAGATGCGCTCCTCCACCCGCGCCAGGTTCTCCGCGAGTTCCGACTTACGATCCGTCATCAACTAGTCCAACCAGACATATCCGGCAAGCCGCCCGGTCACCCGGTCGCGGCGGTACGAGAAGTGGTCCCGCGACTCCAGTGTGCAGACCGTCGAGCGGTGCCTGTTCACCACCCCCGCCTCGGCGAGCTGGGCGTGCACCCCGGCGACCACGTCGACCGCGGGGGTCCCCCAACTCGTTTCGGACCGGGCCGCCGGAACCGCCTCGGCGACCTCGTCGCGCAGGGCGGCGGGCACCTCGTAGCAGCGCCCGCAGACCGCGGGGCCGGTGCGGGCGATGATCCGCCCGGGCTCGGCCCCGAGCGCGACCATCGCCTCGACGGCGGCGGGCACCACTCCGGCGACCAGTCCGGGCCGGCCCGCGTGGGCGGCACCGGCGACCCCGGCGACGGGGTCGGCCAGCAGCACCGGAGTGCAGTCCGCGGTGAGCACCGCCAGGGCCAGGCCCCGACGGGTGGTCACCACCGCGTCCACCTCGGGTACGGCCCGGCCGGGCTCCCAGGGTCCGGGGACCACCGCGACGTCCTTGCCGTGCACCTGGTTCATCCAGACCACCAGGTCCGGTTCGATGCCCAGGGCCTTCGCCGCGATCGCCCGGTTCGCCAGAACGGCGGCCGGGTCGTCTCCGACCGCGCCGCCGAGATTGAGCTCCTCGTACGGAACGGCGCTCACCCCGCCCCACCGGTCGGTGAAGGCGAAGTGGGCGCCGCTCTCGCTGTGCTGCCCCAGGGTCACTTCAGGAAGTCCGGTACGTCCAGTTCCTCGGCCGGGCTGTCCTGGTAGGGACGGGCCGTGGGGACCTGCGGTGCGGGGGGCGCGACCTCGACCGGGGCGACCGGTTCGGCCGGGGCCGGGGGCTCCTCGCGCGGGGTCACGGTGCCGAGGCCGCCGAAGGCCGGGCGGACCGGCTCGGGGGCGCGGACCGGGGCCGGGGCCGGCTCCTCGCGCTTGGTGGAGGCGGCGCCGATGACGTTGTCGCGGCGGGCCGGGGGCTGCCCGCCGTCGAAGCCGGCGGCGATGACGGTGACCCGCACCTCGTCGCCGAGGGCGTCGTCGATGACGGCGCCGAAGATGATGTTCGCCTCGGGGTGCGCGGCCTCGCTCACCAGCTGGGCGGCCTCGTTGATCTCGAACAGGCCGAGGTCCGAGCCGCCGGAGATGGACAGCAGGACGCCGCGGGCGCCGTCGATGGAGGCCTCCAGGAGCGGCGAGGAGATCGCCATCTCGGCGGCGGCCACCGCGCGGTCGTCGCCGCGGGCCGAGCCGATGCCCATGAGGGCCGAGCCGGCTTCGGACATCACGGACTTGACGTCGGCGAAGTCGAGGTTGATCAGACCCGGGGTGGTGATGAGGTCGGTGATGCCCTGGACACCGGAGAGCAGGACCTGGTCGGCCGACTTGAAGGCGTCGAGCACGCTGACCTGGCGGTCCGAGATGGACAGCAGCCGGTCGTTGGGGATGACGATGAGGGTGTCGACCTCTTCGCGGAGCTCGGCGATGCCGTCCTCCGCCTGGTTCGCCCGGCGCCGCCCCTCGAAGGTGAACGGCCGGGTGACCACACCGATGGTCAGGGCGCCGAGCGAGCGCGCGATGTTCGCGACGACCGGGGCGCCGCCGGTTCCGGTGCCGCCGCCCTCGCCTGCGGTGACGAAGACCATGTCGGCCCCCTTGAGGACCTCCTCGATCTCCTCGCGGTGGTCCTCGGCCGCCTTGCGGCCGACTGCCGGGTTGGCTCCGGCGCCGAGACCCCGGGTGAGTTCGCGGCCGACGTCGAGCTTGACGTCGGCGTCGCTCATCAACAGGGCCTGAGCGTCCGTGTTGATGGCGATGAACTCGACGCCTTTGAGACCGACCTCGATCATCCGGTTGATGGCATTGACACCACCGCCGCCGACACCGATGACCTTGATGACTGCGAGGTAGTTCTGCGGTGCTGCCACGTCGAAGGCCTCTCGCCTCGAGTTACGTGTCGTCGCTTCGCGGGCCTGCGCTGCGACGACTGATGCCGAAATGTGGGACGGTCCGAACACGCCGACCCGAACCCTAACCCTGAAGCTTAGGGTTAAGTATGTGCCTGCTCCCTGGACTCTTCCGAACAGGACACTAAGTCGACAAGTAGCGCGTGTTCAACGAACACGCCGAACCTCCCGTTTTTCTTTTCACCCTATGTGATCACCCGTATCGGTGGCCAACCAGGGTGCGTCGCCGCGCGACCGGACGTCAACTCCCGGACACGGCAGGGGCGGTGGGAACGCTCACGTCGAAGTGGGCAGCTCCCGGCGCGGCTTTGAGCAGGGCGGTCAGCGCGCGCGCCTTCGCCTCCCCCTGCTCCCCGCTCCCCCACACCACCGAGCGGCCCCGGGTCAGCTCCAGCACGATCGAGTCGTACGAGCCCACCTTGACCTGCACGGTCTCCTTGGCGACGGCCTCCGGGAGGTCCCCGGCGACGCCCACGGCCTCGCGCAGCAGCCGCTCCCCGTCGAAGCGGCGGCCGCTCGGCGACTGCGCCGCGTTCAATTCGAGGAGCGGTACGCCGGCGGGTGCTTTCGCGACCGTGTCGAATCGCACGCCCGAAGCGTCCACTTCCACGAAGTTGGCGTCCTTTTTGATGAGCAGGACGGGTTTGCGTTCCGTCACTTTGAGACCGATCCCGCGGGGCCAGGCCCGGACCACATCGACCGAATCGACGCGGGGCAGCCGCGTGCGCACCCGCTGCCCGATCTCGTCGGTGTCCGCGGCCACGAGCGGGGAGCCCACCGGCACGGCCGCGGCGGCCAGGACCTGTTCGGGGGTCAGCACCTGCGTGCCGCTCGTGGTCACCTTCTCGATGCGGAGCCACGGGGACCCGTACAGCACCCAGCAGGCTCCGCCGGTGAGCAGCACGGCGGCCGCGGCGACGGCCACGGGCCGGCCCCGGCCGCGCAGCCGCCGGACGAGGCGGAGCACACCGGGGCGCGGTGCGGACGGGCCCTTGGCGGCCTTCGCCGACTTGGCGGACTGTGCGGCCTTCGCGGGTTTGCCGGGCTTTGCGGCCTTCGCGGGCTTGGCCGGCTTCGCCGCCTTCTGCTGCCTCGCCGGCTTCTGCTGCTTCGGCGCCCGGGGCGGCTTCGGCGAGGCGGGCGGCTTGGGGGAGCCGGAGCCCTTGCCCTTGCGGGCGGGCCGGTCGGAACCGGGTGTCCCGCGCTGTGCGGTGTTCGCTCCGGCCACTCCAGTGCCTCCTGCGTCTGCGCGGTACCGCCTCAGCGGTTCCGGTGGGCGGCGATCGCCTCGTACACCATCGCAACCAGCAGCTCGTCGGCGTCGCGGCGGCCGAACTCGGAGGCGGCGCGGGACATCTCGTACAGGCGGTGCGGGTCGGACAGCACCGGCAGGATGTTGCCGAGCACCCAGTCGGGCGTCAGCTCCGCGTCGTCGACGAGCAGGCCGCCGCCGGCCTTGACCACCGGCTGGGCGTTGAGCCGCTGTTCGCCGTTGCCGATCGGCAACGGGACGTAGACGGCGGGGAGCCCGACGGCGGAGAGTTCGGCGACGGTCATCGCGCCCGCGCGGCACAGCATCATGTCGGCGGCGGCGTACGCGAGATCCATCCGGTCCACGTACGGTACCGGGACGTAGGGCGGCATCCCGGGCATGTTGTCGACGTGCGGCATTTCGTTCTTCGGGCCGACCGCGTGCAGGATCTGGATCCCGGAGCGCTGGAGGGTCGGGGCGACCTGCTGCATGGTCTCGTTGAGGCGGCGGGCGCCCTGCGAGCCGCCGGAGACGAGCAGGGTCGGCAGGTTGGGGTCCAGGCCGAAGGCGGCGCGGGCCTCGGGGCGGGCCGCGGCGCGGTCCAGGGTGGCGATGGTGCGGCGCAGCGGGATGCCGACGTAGCGGGCGCCCCGGAGCTTGCTGTCGGGCGTGGAGACGGCGACGGCGTGGGCGTAGCGGGAGCCGATCTTGTTGGCCAGGCCGGGGCGGGCGTTGGCCTCGTGGACGATGATCGGCACGCCGAGCCGCTTGGCCGCGAGGTAGCCGGGCAGGGCCACGTAGCCGCCGAAGCCGACGACGACGTCGGCCTTGGTGCGCTCCAGGATCTCCTCGGCCGCCTTGATGGTGCCGCGCAGCCGCCCCGGGACGGTGATGAGCTCGGGGGTGGGCTTGCGGGGCAGCGGGACGGCGGGGATCAGGCCCAGCTCGTAGCCGCGCTCGGGCACGAGGCGGGTTTCGAGTCCGCGCTCCGTGCCGAGGGCGGTGATGCCCACGGAGGGGTCCTGCCTGCGCAGGGCGTCCGCGAGGGCGAGCGCGGGCTCGATGTGGCCGGCGGTCCCCCCACCGGCGAGTACGACATGCACCGAAATTCACCGCTCTCCGGACGGACGCGTCTTGACGCGCCGTCTCATCGACTTCCATCTCTGCACGGTCCGCTTCCAGCCCGACCTCGGCTGGCGCATCGCGAGCGCCGCACGCGCGGCCGGCTCCTCCCGCGCGAAGGCGATGAGCAGTCCGACCGCGAACATGGTCGGCAGCAGGGCGGAGCCTCCGTACGAGAACAGCGGGAGCGGGACTCCGGCGATCGGCAGCAGGCCGAGCACCGCACCGATGTTGATCACGGCCTGGGCCGTGATCCAGGTGGTCACGCCTCCCGCGGCATAGCGTACGAAGGAGTCCTCCGTGCGTCCGGCCACGCGGATACCCGCATAGCCTAGAGCCGCGAACAGGGCGAGTACCGACAGCGTCCCCGCCAGACCCAGTTCCTCCCCGGTGATGGCGAAGATGAAGTCGGTGTGGGCTTCCGGTAGTTGGCCCCATTTTTCCACGCTGGCCCCCAAACCGGAACCGAACCATCCGCCTGACGCGAGGGCGTAGATCCCGTGTACGGCCTGCCAGCAGAGGTCGTTTTTGCCCGGTTCGGTCGCGCCGAGGCAGGCGAGCCGGTCCATGCGGTGCGGGCTGGTCTTGATCAGCAGTGCGACGATCACACCCGCGAAGGCGAGCACGGCCACGAAGAGCCGGGTGGGGGCGCCGGCGAGCCAGAGCAGGCCGAACAGGACGGCGCCGAGGATCATGGAGGTGCCCATGTCCCCGCCGAGCATGATCAGCCCGAGGAGCAGGAAGGCCACCGGGACCAGCGGCACCAGCAGGTGCTTCCACTGGGTCAGCAGGCCCTTGTCGCCCTTGCGGGCCAGCAGGTCGGCGCCCCACAGGATCAGCGCCAGCTTGCCGAACTCGCTGGGCTGGAGCATGAACGGGCCGCCGAGGGAGATCCAGTTCTGGTTGCCGTTGATCGCCACCCCTATCCCGGGGACCTGGACCAGGACCATCAGGAACAGGGTTCCGGCGAGCACGGGGTAGGAGAGCGCCCGGTGCAGCTTGACCGGCATCCGGGAGGCGGCGAGCAGGAGGAGGGTGCCGATCAGGGCGGCGACGAACTGCTTCTTGAAGAAGTACGCGTCCCCCAGGCCCAGCTGCAGGGCCTTGATCATCGAGGCCGAGTAGACCATCACCAGGCCGAGCACGGTGATGAGCAGCGAGCTGCCGAAGATCAGGTAATACGCGGTGAGGGGCCGGTCCCAGGCCCGGCGCAGCTGCCGCTGGGTCCGCCGCAGCCGGGTCAGCGGCCCGCCCCCGGAGGGCCGCCGCGCGCCCGGTACCGGGCGCCTGCGGCCCTGCACCTTGACGGCCCGCAGGCCCTTCAGCGGGCCGGCGGCGGCCTTCCCCGCGGACGGCCGCCGCCCGGGCAGCACCTGCTTGGCCGGCATCTGGAACCTTCCCCTCCACTCGTACGCGGCGAGCAGCCGCCCGATCGGGGAGGTCCTCCTGCCCGGCCTAGGCGCTTTCGGCGGCCAGTTCGCGCACCGCGTCCGCGAAGGCGTCCCCGCGCTTGTTGTAGTTCGCGAACATGTCCATCGACGCACAGGCGGGCGCCAGCAGGACCGTGTCCCCGGGTTCGGCGAGCCGGGCCGCCTCCCGCACCGCCGCGAGCATCGCCCCAGTGTCGGTCCGGCCGAGGTCGACGACCGGGACATCGGGGGCGTGTCGCGCCAGCGCCTCGGCGATGAGCGCCCGGTCGGCGCCGATCAGCACCGCGCCGCGCAGCCGCTTGGCCGACTTCTGCACGAGCTCGTCGAAGGTCGCGCCCTTGGCCAGGCCGCCCGCGATCCACACGACGGGCTCGTACGCGGCCAGGGAGGCCTCGGCGGCGTGCGTGTTGGTGGCCTTGGAGTCGTCGATGTACGCGACCCCGGCGACCTCGTCCACGAACGCGACCCGGTGCGCGTCCGGGCGGAAGTCGCGCAGCCCGTCGCGGACCGCGCGCGGCGGGACGCCGAAGGCGCGGGCCAGGGCCGCCGCGGCGAGCGCGTTGGCGATGTTGTGCGGGGCCGGCGGGGTGACGTCCGAGACCTCGGCGAGCTCCTGGGCGTTCTTCTGCCGGTTCTCGACGAAGGCGCGGTCGACGAGGATCCCGTCGACGACGCCGAGCATGGAGGGGCCGGGGGAGCCGAGGGTGAAGCCGACGGCGCGGCAGCCCTCCACGACGTCGGCCTCCTCGACGAGCCGCTCGGTGGCGGGGTCGGCGACGTTGTAGACGCAGGCGACGGTGTTGCCCTCGTAGATGCGGCCCTTGTCGGCGGCGTAGGCCTCCATCGAGCCGTGCCAGTCGAGGTGGTCCGGGGCCAGGTTGAGCACGGCCGCCGAGTGGGCGCGCACGGAGGGCGCCCAGTGCAGCTGGTAGCTGGAGAGCTCGACGGCGAGGACGTCGTACTCCTCCTCGCCGAGCACCACGTCGATGATCGGGGTGCCGATGTTGCCGACGGCTGCGGTCTTCAGGCCGGCGGCCTTCAGGATCGAGGCGAGCATCTGGGTCGTGGTGGTCTTGCCGTTCGTCCCGGTGATCGCGAGCCACGGGGCGGGCGTGCGTCCGGGCCGGGACCCGCGCAGCTGCCAGGCGATCTCCACGTCGCCGACGACGTCGACGCCGGCCGCCGCCGCGGCGGCGAACAGCGGGCTGTCCGGCTTCCAGCCGGGCGAGGTGACGACGAGGTCGGTGCCCTCGGGCAGCGTCTCGGCGTCGCCGAGGCGGACGGAGACGCCCAGGTCCGCGAGTTCGGCGGCCTTGGCGCGGTGGCCCTCGCCGTCGCCGCCGTCGACGACGGTCACCGAAGCGCCGAGGCCGGCCAGGGCGCGGGCGGCGCTGATGCCGCTCACGCCGAGACCGGCGACGGTGATGTTCTTGCCCTGCCAGGAGGTCACTTGTCGGCTGCCCATCCAGCGTAGAAGAGTCCGAGTCCGACGATCACGCACATGCCCTGGATGATCCAGAAGCGGACCACCACGAGTACTTCGGACCAGCCCTTGAGTTCGAAGTGGTGCTGCAGCGGGGCCATCCGGAAGACGCGCTTCCCGGTCAGACGGAACGAGCCGACCTGGATGACCACCGAGAAGGTGATGAGCACGAAGAGGCCGCCGAGGAGGGCGATCAGGAACTCCGTGCGGGAGCAGATCGCCAGACCGGCGAGCGCGCCGCCGAGGGCCAGCGAGCCGGTGTCGCCCATGAAGATCTTGGCGGGCGAGGTGTTCCACCACAGGAAGCCGAAGCAGGCTCCCATGAGGGCCGAGGCGACGACCGCGAGGTCGAGTGGGTCGCGCACCTCGAAGCAGGCGTTCGGGTTGGTCAGGGTCTGCGCGTTGGCGCAGGACTCCTGGAACTGCCAGACGCCGATGAACGTGTAGGCGCCGAAGACCATCACGGCGGCGCCGGTGGCCAGGCCGTCAAGACCGTCCGTCAGGTTCACGCCGTTGGACATGGCCAGGATCATGAACAGCGCCCAGACCACGAACAGGACGGGGCCGATCGACCAGCCGAAGTCGTTGACGAACGACAGCTTCATGGAGGCCGGGGCGAGCCCGCGGGCGTCCTTGAACTGCAGTGCCAGCACGGCGAAGGCGACGCCGACGATCAGCTGGCCGGCCATCTTGGCCTTGGCCCGCAGGCCGAGCGAGCGCCGCTTGACGATCTTGATGTAGTCGTCGAGGTAGCCGACGAGGCCCATGCCTGCCATCAGGAACAGCACGAGCACGCCGGAGAGCGACGGCGACGCGCCGGTCAGCACCTTCGTCAGGGCGTACGCGATGAGCGTGGCCAGGATGAAGGAGATGCCGCCCATGGTGGGCGTGCCCTTCTTCCCGAGGTGGCCGCGGGGGCCGTCGTCGCGGATGAACTGGCCGTAGCCCTTGCGGGCCAGCAGCTTGATCAGCAGCGGGGTGCCGATGACGGTGAGGAACATACCGATGACACCCGCGAACAGGATCTGCCTCATCGGCCGGCGACCTCGCCCTCGGCGCCGTCGAGCAGCGCCTGCGCGACCCGCTCCAGGCCGATCGACCTGGAAGCCTTCACCAGCACGACGTCACCCGGGCGCAGTTCACTGCGCAACAGGTCGATCGCCGCCTGCGCGTCGGACACGAGCACCGACTCCTCACCCCACGAACCCTCGTTATAGGCGCCCAGTTGCAGCCAGGACGCTTCCCTGCCCCCGACTGCGACGAGCTTGCTCACGTTGAGCCGGACGGCAAGCCGTCCCACCGCGTCGTGCTCGGCCAGCGCGGCGTCACCGAGCTCGGCCATGGGACCGAGCACCGCCCACGTACGCCCCCCGTTCGCCCTGGCGGAGCCGCCCATGGCGGCCAGCGCGCGCAGTGCGGCCCTCATGGACTCGGGGTTCGCGTTGTAGGCGTCGTTGACAACCGTGACGCCGTCCGCTCGCTCGGTGACCTCCATCCGCCACCGGGACAAGGTGCCCGCCCCGGAGAGCGCGGTGGCGATCTCGTCGACGGACATGCCCAGCACGTGGGCGACGGCGGCCGCGGCAAGCGCGTTCGACACGTGGTGCTCACCGTACAGGCGCAAGGTCACTTCGCCGCACCCGGTGGGGGTGTGAAGTGTGAAGGCGGGCTGTCCGGCCGGTGTCATCCGGACTTCCGAAGCCCGTACGTCGGCGTCCTCGGCCTCGCCGAAGAGCAGCGAACGGGCCCGGGTGCGGGCGGACATGGCCCGGACCAGGGGGTCGTCGGCGTTGAGGACGGCGACTCCGCCGTCGGCCGCGGCGGGCAGGGCCTCGACCAGCTCGCCCTTGGCGACGGCGATCTGCTCGCGGCCGCCGAACTCGCCGATGTGGGCGGTGCCGACGTTGAGCACGACGCCGATGCGCGGCGGGGTCAGGCCGGTGAGGTAGGCGATGTGCCCGATGCCGCGGGCGCCCATCTCCAGCACCAGGTGCCGGGTCTCCGCGGTGGCGCGGAGCGCGGTGAGCGGCAGGCCGATCTCGTTGTTCAGGGAGCCGGGGGTCCACACGGTGGGGGCGTGGGCCTGGAGCACCTGGGCGATGAGGTCCTTGGTGGAGGTCTTGCCGGCGGAGCCGGTCAGGGCCACCACGTCGGTGCCGAGACGCTGTACGACGGCCCGGGCGAGGGCGCCGAGCGCCTTCTCGACGTCGGGGACGACGATCGCGGGGACGCCGACGGGCCGGGCGGCGAGGACGGCCGCCGCACCGGAGTCGACGGCCCCCTTCGCGTAGTCGTGGCCGTCGACGTGCTCGCCGTCGAAGGCGGCGAACAGGCTGCCGGCCTCCACCTGGCGGGAGTCGATGACGACGGGCCCGGTGATCCGCACGGACGGATCCGGTATGTCGTGGGGCCGCCCGCCGGTGATGTCGGCGATCTCGGCGAGGGAAAGGGCGATCACTGGTTCACCTCGGCCTCGGGGACGCATCCGTCGTGCTGCCGCGCGGCGCGGTCGCGCGCGGCCTGTGCCTCGATCGCGGCGCGGAGCACCGCGCGGTCGTCGAAGGGCCGGACGACACCCGCGGTGTCCTGGCCCTGCTCGTGGCCCTTGCCGGCGACCAGCACGGTGTCGCCGGGTTCGGCGCGCGCGACGGCGGCGGCGATGGCCGCGGCCCGGTCGGCGTCGACGAGGACCCGGCCGCGCTCCCCGGCGGGGACGGAGGCGGCGCCCTCGAACATCGCGGCGAGGATCTTCAGGGGGTCCTCGGAGCGCGGGTTGTCGGAGGTCAGCACGGCGGTGTCGGCGAACCGGGCCGCCGCGGCGCCCATCGGGCCGCGCTTGGTGGTGTCGCGGTCGCCGCCGCAGCCGAGGACGATGTGCAGCCGGCCGGCGGTGACCTCGCGCAGCGCCCGCAGCACGGATTCGACGGCGTCGGTCTTGTGCGCGTAGTCGACGACGGCGAGGTACGGCTGTCCCGCGTCGACCCGCTCCAGGCGGCCGGGGACGCCGGGGACCGCGGCGACGCCGTCGGCGGCGGTCTGCGGGTCGAGGCCGGCGGCGGCGAGGGTGGCGATCGCGGCGACGGTGTTGGCGACGTTGAACGGGCCGGGCAGCGGGGCCTTGGCCGACACGCGCTCCCCGTTCGGGCCGAGCACGGTCAGCGTGGAGTCCATGTGCCCGAAGACGACGTCCTCGGCGCGCCAGTCGGCGCCCGGGTCGCCTGCGGCGGAGAAGGTCACGACCGGGATCGCGGACTCCTTGGCCAGGCGGCGGCCGTACTCGTCGTCGACGTTGACCACGCCCAGGCGGGCGCGGCGCTCGGTGAAGAGCTGGGCCTTGGCCTGGAAGTAGTCCTCCATGTCGGAGTGGAACTCCATGTGCTCCGGGCTCAGGTTGTTGAAGACGGCGACGTCGAAGACGCAGCCGTCGACCCGGCCGAGCACGAGGGCGTGGCTGGAGACCTCCATGGCGACGGCGTCGACGCCGCGTTCGCGCATGACGGCGAACAGGGCCTGGAGGTCGGTGGCCTCGGGGGTGGTCCGCTCGGACTTGATGCGCTCGTCGCCGATGCGCATCTCGACGGTGCCGACGAGCCCGGTGGCCCGGCCCGCTCCGCGCAGGCCGGCCTCGACGAGGTAGGCCGTGGTGGTCTTGCCGGAGGTGCCGGTGATGCCGATCTGCAGCAGGCCCTCGCCGGGGCGGCCGTAGATCGCGGCGGCGAGCTCTCCCATCCGGCCGCGGGGGTCCGCGACGGCGAGCACCGGCAGGCCGGTCGCGGCGGCGCGCTCGGCGCCGGCCGGGTCGGTCAGCACGGCCGCGGCGCCGAGGGCGGCCGCCTGGGCCGCGAAGTCGGCGCCGTGCAGCCGGGCGCCGGGCAGGGCCGCGTACAGGTCACCGGGGCGCACGGCACGGGAGTCGTGCGTGATCCCGGTGATCAGCGGGCCCGACGGCTCGGGCGCGACCTCGGGGTCGACCAGGGCCGCGAGCTCCGTGAACGGGGTCGGGCGGACGGTCGCGGGCCTCGGCGCGCCCGGCGGCGTTGCCGGGGCGTCTTGCTCGGTGGTTCTGGGCTGATCAGCGTGGGGCACGGCGGTGAGCGTACCGGGCGGGGCGGGCCGGTCGCGAAGTGAGGGCCCGCCCGGGACGGGGCCGGAGGTCTGGTTCCCGGGTTTCGGGGTGATCGTTGTCACTGGTGGTGCCTCACGGATCTGCTGGACGGGACGGGCGGGCGGACGGGTCACCGGCCGGGCTGCGGGGAGCTCTGGGGGGCCGCCTGGGGGCCGGGTTCGTAGGTGACGGGGAGGCCGGCGGGGGCGCTGCCGGTGGGGGCGACCTGGAGGGTCTTGAGGGCGAACTCCATGACCTTCTTGTAGATGGGTCCGCAGATCTGGCCGCCGAAGTAGCTGCCCTTGGTGGGGTTCTGGATGGCGCAGTAGACGGTGATGCGGGGGTTGTCGGCGGGGGCGAACCCGGCGAAGGAGGCGGTGTAGCCCTTGTAGCGGCCGGTGGCCGGATCCACCCGGTTGGACGTGCCCGTCTTGCCGCCGACGCGGTAGCCGGGGATGCGGGCCTTGGTGCCGGTGCCCTCCTGGTCGTCGACGACGGACTCCAGCATCTCGGAGAGGGTCCTGGCGGTCTCCCTGCTGATCACGCGGGTCTGCTCGGGGGCCGGGGCGGGGGTGAAGCGGCCGTCGGGGCCCTTGGTGCCGCGGACCAGGGTGGGCTCGATCCGGACGCCCCCGTTGGCGACGGTGGAGTACACGGAGGCCGCCTGCATGGCGTTGAGGGACAGGCCCTGGCCGAAGGGGATCGTGTACTGCTGGGAGGTCGACCAGGCCTCGGGGCGGGCGAGGATGCCGCGGGACTCGCCCGGGTAGTTCAGCCCGGTCGGCTGCCCGATGCCGAACTTGGTCAGGTAGGAGTGGAGCACCCGGTTGGCGTCGGGCTGGGTGGGGCCGAGCTGGCCGGTGGCCAGGATGGTGCCGATGTTGGAGGACTTGGCGAGGACCCCGTTGAGGGTCAGGTACCAGGTCGGGTGGTCGATGTCGTCCTTGAACAGCCGGTCGCCGCGGTGGAGCCGGTTGGGGACCTCGACGCGGGTGTCGGGGGCGGCCTTCTTCTCCTCCAGTACGGCGGCCATGGAGATGACCTTGGCGGTGGAGCCGGGCTCGTAGACGTCCTGGAGGGCCGCGTTGCCCATGGCCGCGGAGCTGGCCCGGCTGAGGTCGTTGGGGTCGAAGCCGGGCGCGTTGGCCATGGCCAGCACCTCGCCGGTGCGGGTGTCCTGGACGATGACGTAGCCGCGGTCGGCCTCGGACTTCTGGACCTGCTCGGTGATGGCGCTCTGCGCCGCCCACTGGATGTCCCGGTCGATGGTCAGCTCGACGTCCTCGCCGGGCACGGCCGGCTTCTCGCTGGACCCGGCGGTGGGGACGCGGCGGCCGCCGGACTGGGCGTAGGTGATCGTGCCGTCCTTGCCGGACAGCTTCCGGTCGAGGGCCGACTCCAGGCCGCCGGCTCCCTTGCCCTCGGCGTTGACGTAGCCCAGTATCCCGGCGGCCAGGTCCCCGCCCGGGTACACGCGCTTGCTGCTGTCCTCGTTGAACACGCCGGCCAGCACGTTGGCGCCGGGGCCGTTGTTCCGCTTGTCGGCGGTGGCCTTCTCGGCGAAGACCCGTTTGAGGTCCTTGATCTGGTTCCAGACCTGGGGGGTCTGGCGGCGGGCGAGGACGACGTAGCGGGTGTTCTTGGTCTTCAGCCGGGCGGTGAGTTCCTTGGCGTCGGCGCTCAGGATGGGCGCGAGGAGGGCGGCAGCCTGCTCGGGGGCGTCGGGGGCCTTGCTCTCCTGCGGGGTGAACATCTGGGGGTCGGCGGTGATGTCGTACGCGTCGACGCTGATGGCGAGGGCGACGCCCTTGCGGTCGGTGATCTCACCGCGCTCGGCGGCCAGGGTGATGCTGGCGAAGCGGTTCTCGGAGGCCTTGGCGGAGTACGTGGCGGCGTCCACGGCCTGCACCTGCAGCAGCCGTACGACGAAGGCCAGCATCACGAGCGTCAGCCCGACGCCGACCAGGCGCAGCCGGGGCCGCGGGCTGCCGAGCCGGATCGTGTGCGGGGCGCGGGCGGCGGGGGGCCTGCGGGTCGCGGGGCGGGCCGCGGGCCGCGGCCGGCCGCCCGTGCCGGCGGGGCGGGGCCGCCCGGGTCCGGGCACCCGCCGCCGCGGGGTGTCCTGCGGGTTCACCCGGCCACCTCCGGGCGGTGCCGCTCCGGCGCGCCTGCGTGCGCCCCCGCCCGGGGGGCCGGCCCTTCGGCGGCGGGGGTGCCGGCGGCTGTGGCGCGGGGGCGGGGAGGGGGTGGGGCGGGGAGGGGGCCCGGAGGGGTCCGCGTCACGACGTCACCTGCCTGGGTTGGGGGTGGGCTGGGGTCCTGGCTGCGGGGAGGACGCCGCCGGGCCCGGCACGGCAGGGGCGTTCGGCGGGGGCGGGCTCTGCGGCGGCGCCCCGGTCGGCGCCGACGGGGTCCCGGACGCGGCGGGGAGCGCGGCCGGGGGCGAAGCGGGGGGCGGGGCGGCCGGGGTCGGGGACTCCGCGACGGCGGCGGTGCCGGTGACCTTGCCGTCCGGGCCGACGAAGGCGGGGCTGCCGCCGGGGACCATGCCCAGCTCCTGGGCGCGCCGCTGCAGCGCGTCGGGCGCCGAGTAGGCGTCGACGTCCCGCTGGAGGGCCTGCTCCTCGTCGGTCAGCGCGGTGGTCTCCTTCTTCAGCCGGGACAGCTGGAAGGAGCCCTCGTTCAGGGCGGAGTTCAGCAGCAGCAGGCTGATCAGCCCGCCGGCGAGCAGCGCCACCACGAGCAGGACGAACGGCGTGCGCGCCGCCTGTCCCGCCGCGGGGCCGCGCAGTCGCCCCGGTCCCGCCGGCCCGGCCCCGCCCCTGCTCACAGGTTCGCCTCCCGGATCCGCTCCACTCCGCGGAAGCGGGCCGGGGCGGCCCGCCGGTTCTCGGCGATCTCCTCCTCGGTGGGCAGCTCGGCGCCGCGGGTGAGGAGCTTCAGCTTCGGCAGGTACTTCTCGGGGACCACGGGCAGGCCCGGCGGGGCGGTGGAGGCGGCTCCGGCGGCGAAGACCTGCTTGACGAGGCGGTCCTCCAGGGAGTGGTAGGAGAGCACCGCGATGCGGCCGCCGACGGCGATGCGGTCCACGGCGGACGGGATGGCCCGCTCCAGGACCGACAGCTCGCCGTTGACCTCGATGCGCAGGGCCTGGAAGGTCCGCTTGGCCGGGTTGCCGCCGGTGCGCTTGGCCGCCTGCGGCAGGGCATCGCGGATCAGCTCGACCAGCCGGGCGCTGTTGCCGAACGGCTCCTTCGCGCGCTCGCGGACGATCGCCGAGACGATCCGCTTGGCCTGCTTCTCCTCGCCGTACTGGCGCAGGATCCGTACGAGCTCGCCCGGCGGGTAGGTGTTGAGGACCTCGGCGGCGCTGATGCCGGTCGTCTGGTCCATGCGCATGTCCAGCGGCGCGTCCTGGGCGTACGCGAACCCGCGGTCGGCCTCGTCGAGCTGCATGGAGGAGACGCCCAGGTCGAAGAGGACGCCCTGGACGGCGGGGATGCCGAGGCGGTCCAGTACGTCGGGCAGCTCGTCGTAGACGGCGTGGACGAGGGTGGCCCGGTCCCCGAAGGGGGCGAGCCGCTCGCCGGAGAGGCGCAGGGCCTCCTTGTCACGGTCGAGGCCGATCAGGCGGGCCTCGGGGAATCGGGTCAGCAGGGCCTCGCTGTGGCCTCCGAGGCCGAGGGTGCAGTCGACGACGACGGCCCCCGGCTTCTGGAGCGCCGGGGCCAACAGGTCCAGGCAGCGCTGGAGCATGACCGGGACGTGTCGGGACTCGCTGGTCAAAGCGCCCTCTCAGATAACGGCGCGGCAGGCATACGCCGCGCCGCGCACGCGGAGTGTTACCAGGGGGCCGGGCGGCCGGTGGGGCCGGGCTCCGGCCGGTTCGCGCCACTTTAGTGCACCGGTCGGCGCGGTCAACGAACCGCCCGCGCGTGCCGTAGCGGCTGCCTTCCGAGGAACCCCCGAAAGCCGCGAACCACCCGGATGGGCCCACCCTGCCCACTCCTGTGGGTTAGCTCACAACAAGGCTGGTTGACCTTCTTTGTCCACCCTCACTCCATGCCCGGACCGGCCGTGACCACTACCGTCGTATGCATGACGACTTCCGCATCCCTGCCCGCAGAGTCCGCCGCACCGACCTCCGGCGGGTCCGTCACCGATGAGCTGGTCGTGGCGAACCGCAGGTATGCCGCGACTTTCAAGGACCCCGGCATGGACGCCCGGCCCGTGCTCCGCGTCGCCGTCGTGGCCTGCATGGACGCCCGCCTCGACCTGCACAAGGCGCTCGGCCTGGAGCTGGGCGACTGCCACACCATCCGCAATGCCGGCGGCGTCGTCACCGACGACACCATCCGCTCGCTCACCATCAGCCAGCGCGCCCTGGGCACCCGCAGCGTCATACTCATCCACCACACCGGCTGCGGCCTGGAGAGCCTCACCGAGGACTTCCGGCACGAGCTGGAGGACGAGGTCGGCCAGCGCCCCGCCTGGGCCGTCGAGGCCTTCCGGGACGTTGACCAGGACGTTCGCCAGTCCATGCAGCGGGTCCGCACCAATCCCTTCCTGCCCCACCGCGACGATGTGCGAGGCTTCGTCTTCGACGTGCACACCGGGCTCCTGCGGGAGATCGATCCGGCCTCGTGAGTGACACAGCCCCGTGACGCCGTCAACAATGCGGGGATGACGCCGCCCGGAATTCCGTCCGGGCCGGCGTCCGTGTTGGGGTGGGCCGTCACGCGCGAAGGACGTCGGCCCTGCCGGAAAGGGCCGAGGAGAACCAGGTGACGACGTATGACGACAGAGCGGGCCTCGCAGATCTGACGAGCACGGCCGAGCGGGTCCGCGACTCGGTCGAGACCGTGATCGAGGGCAAGCCCGAGGTCGTGCGGATCGCGCTGACCGTGCTGCTCGCCGAGGGCCATCTGCTGATCGAGGACGTGCCGGGCGTCGGCAAGACCATGCTCGCCAAGGCCCTCGCCAAGTCGATCGACTGCTCGGTGCAGCGCATCCAGTTCACCCCGGACCTGCTGCCCTCCGACATCACCGGTGTCAGCATCTACGACCAGCAGCGCCGCGAGTTCGAGTTCAAGCCCGGCGCGATCTTCGCCCAGATCGTCATCGGCGACGAGATCAACCGCGCCTCGCCCAAGACCCAGTCCGCGCTGCTGGAGTCCATGGAGGAGCGGCAGGTCACCATCGACGGCACGACCTACGCCCTGCCCAGCCCGTTCATGGTGGTCGCCACCCAGAACCCGGTGGAGATGGAGGGCACCTACCCGCTCCCCGAGGCCCAGCGCGACCGCTTCATGGCCCGCGTCTCCGTCGGCTACCCGAACCCGGACGCCGAACTGCAGATGCTCGACGTGCACGGCGGGCTGTCCCCGCTCGACGACCTCCAGGCCGTCGCGCACGCCCACGACATCACCAAGCTGATCGACGCCGTCCGCGACGTGTACGTCGCCGAGCCCGTCAAGCGCTACGTCGTCGACCT
This sequence comes from Streptomyces sp. NPDC090445, assembly GCF_044769385.1. Taxonomy (NCBI): domain Bacteria; kingdom Bacillati; phylum Actinomycetota; class Actinomycetes; order Kitasatosporales; family Streptomycetaceae; genus Streptomyces; species Streptomyces sp. NPDC090445. Next base: position 126,098 of record NZ_JBIVXV010000002.1, read on the forward strand.
GGTGTCCGCCACCCGCAGCCACCCCGACCTGCGCCTGGGCGCCTCGCCCCGCGCCACCCTGCACCTGCTGCGCGCCGCGAAGGCCTCGGCCGCCCTGTCCGGCCGGGACTACGTCCTGCCCGACGACGCCCAGGCCCTGGCCGGGCCGGTCCTCGCGCACCGGCTGCTGCCCACCGCGCAGGCCCAGCTCAACCGGCGCACCGCCGAGCAGGTCGTCCAGGACATCGTCCAGCGCACCCCCGTCCCGGCTGCCCGGGGCCGCGGCGAGACGCCGCCCGCCGCGGGCGTCCGGGGCTTCTGATGAGCGCCGGTGCCCCGCGCGGCGCCGGCGGCGCGAGCCAGGGCCCGGGGCCGGGCGGGCTGCGCGCCTCGCTGGCGGGGCTGACCACCCGCGGCCGGTCCTTCCTGGCCGCGGGAATGGCCGCCGCCCTGTGCGCGTACGTACTCGGCCAGAGCGAACTGCTCCGGGTCGGGCTGCTCCTCGCCGCCCTGCCGCTGGTCTGCGTCCTCGCCCTGCACCGCACCCGCCACCGGGTCTCCGGCAGCCGCCGGCTCACCCCGGTCCGCGTGCCCGCCGGGGCCGAGGCCCGCGTACAGCTGCGCATGGACAACGGCTCCCGGCTGCCCACGGGTCTGCTGATGCTGCAGGACCGCGTCCCGTACGTGCTCGGGCCCCGCCCCCGCTTCGTCCTGGACCGCCTGGAGCCGGGCGGACGCCGCGAGGTGTCCTACCGGGTCCGCTCCGACATGCGCGGCCGCTACCCGCTGGGCCCGCTCCAGCTGCGGCTGACCGACCCGTTCGGGCTCGTCGAGCTGACCCGCTCGTTCGGCACGTACGACCTCCTCACCGTCGTCCCGCGGACCGAGGAGCTGGCGCCGGTCCGGCTGACCGGCGAGACCTCCGGCTACGGCGACGGCAGCCACCGCGCGCTGGCCCTGGCCGGCGACGACGACGTGATCCCGCGGACCTACCGGCGCGGCGACGACCTGCGCCGGGTGCACTGGCGCTCCACCGCCCGCTACGGCGAGCTGATGGTGCGGCGCGAGGAGCAGCCGCAGCGCAGCCGGGCCACCGTCCTGCTGGACACCCGGGCGGCCGCCTTCGAGGGCGCCGGCCCGGAGTCCGCCTTCGAGTGGGCCGTGTCCGCGGCCGCCTCGACCCTCGTCCACCTGCTCGAACGGGGCTTCGCCGTACGGCTGCTCACCGACACCGGGAGCGCGGTGCCCGGCGAGGGCGGCGGCTTCTCCTCCGGCGGCCCGGAATCCACCGAGGCCTCCGGGCTGATGATGGACACCCTCGCGGTCGTCGGGCACTCCGACGGCGCGGGCCTCTCGCGCGCCTACGACGCCCTGCGCAGCAGCGGCGCCGACGGCGGCGGTACGGGCTCCGGCGGCGACGGGCTGCTCGTCGCCTTCCTCGGGGACCTCGACGACGCACAGACGGAAATGGCGGCGCGGATGCGCGGGCGCAGCGGGGCCGCGGTGGCCTTCGTCCTGGACCCGGACCGGTGGGCCGGACGGCCGGGCACGCAGGCGGAGGAGCGGCTGCGCCGCCTGCGCGAGACGGGCTGGACGGCGCTGGCCGTGCCGCCCGGGGCGGCGTTCGGTGATCTGTGGCGGCAGGCCGGCAGTGCACCGGCAGAGACCTCGGGAGGCCGGTCATGAGCGGGCGGGCGCGGCTGACGCTGTTCGCGGCACTGGCGACGCTGATGACCTCGTGGTCGCTGGCCTCGCTGGTGGAGTCGGCGGGCTGGCTGCTGCAGGCGGGCCTGCTGCTCGCCGTGCAGAGCGGGGTGGGGGCGGCGGCCCGGCGGGTGCCGCTGGCGCGCTGGCTCACCGTCGCCTGCCAGATGCTGGTGTCGGCGCTGGTGCTGATCTTCCTCTTCGCGGGGAAGGGCGAGTCCACCGGCACCGGGCCGGTGGCGTACCTGGTGACGGACGTCGGGGCCCTGTTCCTGCGGGGCCTGCAGGACGTGGCCGAGTTCTCGATCCCGGCGCCGCTTACGGACGGCATCCGGCTGCTGCTGCTCGCCGGGGTGCTGCTGGTCGGGCTGCTGGTGGACCTGCTGGCGGTGACGCTGCGCAGCGCCGCGGCGGCCGGGCTGCCGCTGCTCGCGCTGTACTCGGTGGCCGCCGGGCTGTCCGGCGGCCTCGGCGGCGGCGGCGCCTGGTTCTCCTTCGTGCTGGCCGGCGGCGGCTACCTGTTGCTGCTGCTGGCCGAGGGCCGGGACCGGCTGGCCCAGTGGGGCCGGGTCTTCGGCGGGGCCCCGCCCGGCCGGGTGTCGGCCGCCTCGGGGTACGGGAGCGGCGAGGGCTCGGGCCAGGCGGTCTCCCCCGTGCGCACGGGGCGGCGGATCGGCGCGGTGGCGCTGGGCCTCGCGCTGGCGGTGCCGGCGGTGCTGCCCCCGCTCGGCGGCGGGATGCTGGCCCGCCAGGGCGAGGCCGAGGGCGGCGGCAGCGGGGTCGGCGGGACCATATCGGCGGTCAACCCGCTCGTCTCGCTGCAGGGCAGCCTGAACGCGCAGGACAACCGGGTGGTGCTGAAGTACCGGACGGACAGCCCGCAGCTGGGCGAGCAGTACCTGCGGATCCTGGCGCTGGACGAGTTCAACGGGGTCAAGTGGGAGGCGTCGGCGCGTGCCCTGGAGGACGTGCCCGAGCGGCTGCCGGCCCCGCCGGGCCTGAGCGCGCAGGTCCGCCGGAACGCCGTCGAGGTCCGCACCAACCTCTCCGCGGCCGACACGTACGCGCAGCGGTACCTGCCGATGCCGTACCCGGCGACGTCCGTGGACATCCCCGGCAAGTGGCGGTTCGAGCCGGTCGGCCGGACCCTCGTCGGCGACCAGCTGGGCAAGGACCGCTTCCAGAACGTCCAGGGTGCCGGCTACAAGGTGACCAGCCTGCTGCTGCGGCCGACGGCGGCGCAGCTCCAGGCCGCCCCGGAGCCGGACCGGGCGATCCGCGACGAGTACACGAAGCTGCCCGACACCCTGCCGCCGGTGGTCGCGGAGACGGCCCGCCAGGTCACCAAGGGGGCGAAGGACGACTACACGCGGGCGGTGAAGCTGCAGGACTTCTTCGCCGTGAACGGTGGATTCCGTTACGACACGAAGGTGGCCTCGGGGACCGGACCGACGGCGATCGCCCGCTTCCTCCAGGACAAGGAGGGCTTCTGCGTCCACTTCGCGTTCTCGATGGCGGCGATGTCGCGGTCGCTCGGCATCCCGGCGCGGGTGGCGGTCGGCTTCACCCCGGGCGAGCGGCAGCCGGACGGCAGCGTCAACGTGACCATGCGGGACGCGCACGCCTGGCCCGAGCTGTACTTCGAGGGCATCGGCTGGACCCGGTTCGAGCCCACGCCCCGGCAGGGCATCAGCCTGCCGGACTACTCCCGCACCGACCGGCCGGCGGCCCAGCCCTCGGCCCCGTCCCCGGTGCCGTCGCAGAGCGCGGCGCAGCCGTCCGCGGAGCCGTCGAAGGCCGACACCTGCCCGCCGGAGCTGAGGAGGCTGGGCGAGTGCGGCGGCGCAGCGCCCCAGCAGAGCGCGGGCGGCAAGGGCGGCGGCCCGTCGGTCACCGCGGTCCTCGGCTGGACGGGCTCCGTGCTGGCGCTGCTGGCCCTGCCGCTGCTGCCGATGCTGTGGCGGAGCCGGGTCAGGGCGCGGCGGCTGGCCGCGGACGGTGTCCTGTCGGCCTGGGAGGAGCTGGGCGACGCCGCCTGGGACGTCGGCATCGCCCCGGACGGGGCCCTGTCGCCGCGCCGGGCCGCGTCCCGGCTGGTGGAGCTGGGCCGGCTGGAGCCGGAGGCGGCCGAGGCGGTGCACCGGGTCGCCGGGGCCGTGGAGCGCGCGCTGTACGCCCCGCCCGGCCAGGACCCGTACCGGCCCGCGGCGGACGTGCTGCTGGCGCGGACCGCGCTGCTGGCCGGGCCGGGCCGCTTCGGCCGGCTCCGGGCGCTGCTGCTGCCGCGCTCCGCGGTCCGGCTGCGCTGGGCGGCCGCGGCGCGCCGGGAGGCCTGGGCCGCGGCGGTCCGGGGCCGCCTGGCCGCCCTCGCGGCGCGGGTCCCCCGGCCGCGCCTGCCCCGCCTGCCGCTGCGGGACCGCAGCTGAGGCCGGGGGCCGCTGCGGGCGCGGTGGCATCCGTACGCATGTGAAAACGCCGGCGCGGCGAGGCTCGATCCCCCCGAGCCCCGCCGCGCCGGCGTCACTGCATCACCGGGCTGTTTCCCCCCGTTTTTCCCCTCCCCGGTTTCCCCGTTTTCCCCGTCTTCCCCCGTCTTCCCCCGTCCCGGCGGAAGGCACCCGGTCCGCACCGGCCGCCCCGTGTCGGCGGTCCGGACCGGGCCCCGTTCCGTTGCCCCCAGTCTGTCGTCCGCGCAGGTGGGAGCCCATCCGCGCTGGTACTCATTTCCTCGCCTGAGTACGGGTACTCAGGCTCCGCGGCGGACCGGCGGCAGGCCCCACCAGTTGTACGCGGCCGGGCCGGCCGGCAGCACCGCCGATCGGGGGGCGGCGGTCAGGCGTTGCCGCTGACCCGCCCGCGCAGCAGCAGCGACAGCGCCGAGTGCACGTCGTCCAGCGACCGCTCACGCTGGAAGGACTGCCAGTCCAGCGCGGCCACCAGCACCATCCCCACCAGCGCCGCGGCCGTCAGCGGCACGTCGATCTCCGCGCTGAGCTCGCCCCGCTCCACGCCCTCGCGCAGCACCGTCTCCACGACGGCCACCGCCTCCTGGCGGACCACCATCAGGGTGGACTGCCAGGTGCGGTTGGTCCGCCACAATTCGGCCACGTAGAGCTGGGTGAAGGCGGGGTAGCGGTCGATGAAGACCAGGCCGGCCCGGATCATCGCGTCGAGCGCCTCGACTTTGCTGCCGCCGTTCGACTCGGTCTCCTCGGCCGCCGCCCGAAGGGAGGCGGTGAGCAGGCCGACGCCGTGCCGCAGCAGCTCCTCGAAGAGCTCGTTCTTGCTGGCGAAGTTGTAGTAGACGGTGCCCTTCGCGACGCCCGCCCGCTCGGCGATCTCGTCGACCGTGGTCGCGGAGAAGCCCTGCTCGGCGATGAGGGTGACGGCCGCTTCGTAGAGCTTCTGGCGTGTCACCTGGCGGCGGCCGCCGCCGGCGGTGGTGCTGCTGCTGTCCATGTGGCTGATTCTCACAGGTCCCCCGGTCTCTACAGGCTCAGTTCGGGGTGGAGCCGGTCCATCGTCCACACCTGCTTGCCGCGGGCGGCGAGCGAGGTGAGGGCGAGGGCGCCCACGGTGAAGGCCAGCAGGACGGCGCTGCCCTGCCAGACGGGGGCGAGGTCGCCGCCGGTGATCAGGCGGCGCAGGCCCTCGACGATGTACGACATCGGCAGGTACGGGTGGATGGCGTTGAAGAAGCCCGGGCTGGTCTCGACGGGGTAGGTGCCGCCGGCCGAGGTCAGCTGGAGCATCAGCACGGCCAGCACGAGGATCCGCCCGGCGGCCCCGAACTTTGCGTTCAGCCACTGCACGATCGCCGCGAAGCAGCCGGTGACCAGGACCAGGAAGCCGATGGTCAGGGCCGGGCGCTCCATCTCCAGGCCGAGGCCCCAGTGCAGGACGGACATCAGCAGGCCGACCTGGAGGGCGCCGAGGCCCGCGACGGGCAGCCAGCCGGCGAGCGCGATCCGCCAGGGCGAGGCGCCGGCGGCCAGGGCGCGCCGGTTCACGGGCGCGATCAGCATGTACGCGACCATCGCGCCGACCCAGAGGGAGAGCGGGATGAAGTACGGGGCGAAGCCGGTGCCGTAGTTCGGCGCCTTGTGCAGGGACTGGTTGGCGAGCTTGATCGGGTCGGCCATGACCTCGGTGCGGGCGTCGCGCTGCTGCTGGTCGTAGTCCGGGATCTTGCCGACGCCCTCGTGCAGGCCGTTCGCCAGTTCGCCGTTGCCGTCGGCGAGCTTGTACAGGCCGCCGTCGAGGCTGTGCGCGCCGTCGCCGATCTTGCTGACGCCGTCGCCGATGGCGGCGGAGCCGTTGGTGGCCTTGCCGAGGCCGGCGTGCAGCTGGGCCATGCCGTCGGCGACCTTGTGGGCGCCGTCGTTGAGGGCGTTGGCCTGGGTGACGGCGGCGTCGAGTCGGGCGGACAGGTGGGGGGCGTCCGCGGCCAGCTTGCGGGCCTTGGTCTCCAGGTCGGAGAGCTGCTTGCGGAGCGTGATCAGGTCGCCGTTGGTGCCCTTGAACAGGGTGTCGACGTCGCCGGTGAGCCGGGACGCCTCCGCGCTCGTGTCCTTGACCTTCTTGAGGTCGGCGCAGGCGGCCGACGGCGTCTTGGCCGCGGCGGCGCCGGTGCAGTTGCGGGTGTGGGCGTCGGCGGCCAGGGTGGCGACCTGCTTGCTGACCCGGGCCGCGCCGGGGGCCGTCTTGGAGATCTTGTCGAGGTGGTTGCCCACGACCTGGGCGGTGTCCGCGACCAGCTGGGCGGCGTCGGCGACCTGCTTGGGGTCCTTCAGGGCGGGGCGGGCCTTGTCGGCGTTGCCGCTGACCTTGTCGGCGACGACCTGGGTGCCGTTGGCGACGTCCCTGGTCCCCTTCTTCAGCTTTGTGGCGGCCTCGCCGAGCTTCTCCAGCCCGCCGGTGAGCTCGCCGTTCTTCTGCTCGACCTTGTCGAGGTTGTCGGCGATCTCCTTCGCGCCCTCCTGGGCCTTGGTCGCGCCGTCCTTGAGCTTGGAGGCGCCGTCGGCGGCCTCGGCGGTCTTGTCGTGCAGGTCGGAGAAGGAGACGAAGATCTTGTCGAGGAACTTCCGGGAGGCGTTCGTGGACGCTGCGGTGCGGACCTCGGCGAAGACCGTGCGGGAGATCGAGCCGACGATGTAGTTGTTCGCGTCGTTCGTGCGGACCTGGAGGGCGCCGGTCGTCGGGTCGTCGCCGGAGCTGGAGGCGATCCGCTCGCTGAAGTCGGCCGGCATGGTCAGGGTCAGGTAGTACTTCCCGTCCTCCAGGCCCTTGGCCGCCTCCTTCGCGCTCACGTCGTGCCACTGGAAGGTCTTGCTGTCGTGCAGCTTCTTGGTGATGTCCGCGCCCGCGTCGAGGCGGCTGCCGTCGACGGTGGCGCCCTTGTCGGCGTTGACCAGGGCGACGGGCACCTTGTCGAGGCGGCCGTACGGGTCCCAGAAGGAGCACAGGTACAGGGCTCCGTAGAGCAGCGGCAGCAGGAGCAGCGCGACGAGGGCGGCCCTGGGCAGCTTCCCCCGCCCGAACCGCTTCAGCTCAAGCGCGGCCAGCTTCGGCGAGCGCATCGTCCGCTCCCTTCGTGTCGTCGTCGGCCGTGTCGGCCGGGGTCTTCGCCTCGGTCCGCGCCTCGGTCTGCGCCGCGGGCTTCGCCTCGGTCTGCGCGTCGGTCTGCGCCTCGCCCTCGGCCCGGGCCTTCGCCGCGGGCTCCGTCTCGGCCGTGCCGGTGTCCATCGCCGCGGGCTTCGCGGTGTCCTTCCGGGCAGGCTTCGTCTCGGGCTTCGCGGCGGGCTTCGCCTCGGTCTTGTCCGCGGGCTTCGCGGCCGTCTTCGTCTCGACCTTGGACGCGGGCTTGGCCGCAAGCTTCGTCTCGGGCTCGGCGGGGGACGTGCGCAGGACCTGCACGCCGTCCGGGGCCTGGCTGCACACCGCGAGGACGGTGGTCCCGGCGTCGGCGATCGAGCGGAGCATGGCCCAGGCGTCGGCGCGCTCGGCGTCCGAGAGCTTGATGTCGAGGTCGTCGAGGGCCAGCAGCCGCGGGGAGCCCAGCAGGGCGATGGCCACGGACAGCCGGACCGCCTCCAGGCGATCGAGGTCCCGGACGGAGGTGCGCGGGCCCTTGGGCAGCGCGTCCACGTCCAGGCCGGCGGCGGCCAGGGCGGCGTCGATACGCGCCGCGGTGGCGGTGCGGCGCTCACCGCGGGGCCGCAGCAGGGCGCGGACCGGGCCCTCGTAGCGGCGCTGGAGCAGGGCGCCCTCGCGGAGCTGCTCGGCGACGGTGAGGGCCTGGTCGAGGTCGTTGACGCCGGAGACCGGACCGAGGGCGGCCACTCGCCGGACGGCGGCCATCCGCTTCGGCAGCGGGTGGCCGGCGACCTCGGCGTGGCCCTCGCTCGGCTTCATGCGCCCGGTGAGGGCGAGGAGCAGGCAGGTCCGGCCGGTGCCCGAGGGGCCTTCCACGGCGATGAGCGAGCCGGGACCGGCGTCGATCCCCACCCCCCGGAACGCCCAGCCGCGCGGGCCCTTGAGTCCGAAGTTCTCGGCTTTGACGGCCGCGCCGTGCGGGCTGTCCACGCCGACCCCCTCTCTTTTGAACTGACCGGTCAGTTCAAAAACTACCACCCCCGGCCCGGACACCCGCGCACCGGGGTCGAACACCACCTGAGGAACCCGCAAAACCGCAGGTCAGCGAGATTGTCAGTGGCAGCCGTCACGATGGACCCACGGCACGGAACCAAGCGCCGGGAAGAGCAGCAGTACGCAACGACAGGAGGTTCGTCATGGCCACACCGTCCCCGTCCCCTGTCCACCCCGTCCCGCGCAGGTCGGCAGCCCCGCCGGCCGCGCTCGACCTGCTCGACAAAGCACGCGGCGGCCTCGCCGAGGCCGCCCGGCTGACCCGCCCCAACGAGCGCTACGCCACCGCCCACCTCGCCGCCCTGCGCACCGCCGCGGCCGTGCTCGCCGCCCGCGCGCGGCCCGAGCCGGCCCACCCGAGGCGCCGGCCCCGGATCCGCAGCGCCTGGGAGGTGCTTCCCGAACTCGCGCCCGAACTGGCCGAGTGGAGCGCCCTGTTCGCATCGGGAGCCGACCGCCGGGCCCGGGCCGAGGCCGGCATACGCGACGCGGCGAGCAGCGAGGACGCGGACTACCTCCTGCGCGCCGCGTCGATGTTCCTGCGGCTGGTCGAGCGGATGCTCGCGCTCCAGCCGGTGGCGCAGACCCTGCCGCAGCCCCGGCCGGAGCGTCCTGACGCGGGATGAGCTGCGGCACTGCCGGAGGCAATAGGGTGGGACCCGGACAGCCCGCCCTTACCGCGCCGAGGAGCCATCAGCCGTGTCGGACACTTCCCGCCCCCGTGCCTCCCTCCGCACCGCCGTGGTGTGGGAGGTCCTCAAGGAGGCCCTCGACCGCCGGGTGAAGGCGACCGGGAGGGACGTGCTGGACGTACTCGACACCGGCGGCGGCACCGGCAAGTTCGCCGTACCGGTGGCCCGCCTGGGCCACCGGGTCACCGTCGTCGACCCCAGCCCGAACGCCCTGTTCGGGCTGGAGCGCCGGGTCTCCGAGGCCGGCGTGGCCGACCTCGTCCGCGGCGTGCAGGGCGACGCGCAGGGCCTCCTCGACGTGGTCGAGCGGGAGTCGTACGACGTGGTGCTCTGCCACGGCGTGCTGGAGTACGTCGACGACCCGGCCGAGGGCGCGGCCAACGCGGTGGCGGCCCTGCGCCCCGGCGGCACGCTGAGCCTGCTCGCCGCCGGCCTCGGCGGGGCCGTCGTCGCCCGCGCCCTCGCCGGCCACTTCACCGAGGCCCGCGCGGCCCTCACCGACCCGGTCGGCCGCTGGGGCACCGGCGACCCGATGCCGCGGCGCTTCACCGCCGAGCAGCTCACCGAGCTGGTCGCCGGAGCGGGCCTGGACGTCGGCGCGGTGCACGGGGTCCGCGTCTTCGCCGACCTCGTCCCCGGCGTGCTCGTGGACACCGAGCCCGGCGCCGTCGAGGCGCTGCTGCGCCTGGAGGAGGCCGCCGCCGAGCTGCCCGCCTTCCACGCGATCGCCACGCAATTGCACGTACTCGGTGAGAAGCGCGCCTGAATTCCCCGGCCCGCGGAACCTGCGCCGGTTTCCGCGGGTCCTTCCGAGACCCTCCGCCGCGCGGGCCTGCGCCGTATGATCGTGGGACGCGACCTGCATGGCGGACGGAGCGGTGGGGAATAACGGCCTCAGCGACCGCTCCCCCGGCGGTACGGTTTCGCGGAGTGTTTTGTTGTGGGGCACTGCCTTTCCGGCAGTGCATTTTTCGAACCTGGCGTGGAGGGCGGGTATCACGGGGGCGATTCCCCGCCTATCCTGAAGGGGACCCCTGGTCGCTACCCCCCGCGACCGAAGGATGAGGAGGACTCCCGTGCCGCTCTCGGAGCACGAGCAGCGAATGCTCGAGCAGATGGAGCGAGCGCTGTACGCCGAAGATCCCAAGTTCGCGACAGCGCTTGAGGGAAGCGGACTGCGCACGTACACCCGGCGACGGGTCTACCAGGCAGTCGCAGGCATTGTGGTGGGTATCGCGCTCCTCATGACCGGTGTGATCATCCCGAACGTACTGTGGGTCAGCGTGGTGGGCTTCCTCGTCATGCTGGGCTGCACGGTCCTCGTGGTCACCGGTTGGCGCAAGGCGCCCAAGCCTGGCGAGCACCCCGTCTCCGGAGGTGCAGGCGGTTCGGCCCACGGCCGCAACCGGCAGCGTCGGTCGATGATGACCCGCATCGAGGAGCGGTGGCAGCGCCGCCGCGACGAGCAGGGGCACTAGGGACCCCGCGCAGACACGGGTGAGGGGGCGGCTGCCGCACGGCGGCCGTCCCCTCACCGCTCCGGCCGCGGCGCCCGGGATTTCCCCGTCCGCCCACCGGATCACCCGCGCTGCGCGATGATGGCCCGGTGAGTGTCCTCCCCCTGGTCTTCACCAGCGGCTGGGCCAGCGGGATCAACGCCTACGCCGTGGTCCTCCTGCTCGGCCTCTTCGGCGCGGCCGGGCTGACCGACGAGGTGCCCGCCTCCCTGCAGCGCACCGACGTACTGGTCGTCGTCGGCGTGCTGTTCCTCTGCGAGGCCGTCGCCGACAAGATCCCGTACGTGGACTCCGTCTGGGACGCCGTCCACACCGTCATCCGGCCCGTCGCCGGGGCCGTGGTCGGCGCCCTGCTCGCCGGGCAGAGCGGCTCCCTCCCCGACCTCGCCGCCGGCGCGATCGGCGGCTCCACCGCCCTGGCCAGCCACGCCGTCAAGGCCGGCACCCGCATGGCGGTCAACACCTCCCCCGAGCCGCTCTCCAACATCGTGCTGAGCACCGCCGAGGACCTCGGCGTCGCCGCCGTCGTCACCCTCGCCCTGTTCCACCCCGTCGCCGCCGCCGTGATCGCCGCCGTCCTGCTCGCGGCCGGCCTGGCCCTGGTCGTCTTCCTGTGGTCCCGGATCCGCCGTTTCCTGCGCCGGCGGGCCCAGCGCCGCGAGGAGAAGCGCCTGGCCGGCGAGGGCGGGCCGCCCGCACGCCCCGGACCGGCCGCGCAGGCGCCCGGGCCACCCCGCTGAGCCCGGGCGGAGCCGCTCGATAGGGTCGGGGCCATGGCACGAATTGCGGTGATCGGCGCCGGCATGGGCGCGATGGCCACGGCGGCCCGGCTGGCCGTGGCAGGGCACCAGGTGACGGTGTACGAACGGGGTTCCACCCACGGCGGCTCGCTCGGCCGCTTCGAGCGGGAGGGATTCGCCTTCGACACGGGCCCGGGGCTGCTACACCTGCCCGCCGTCTACCGCGACCTGTTCGTCAAGACCGGCAAGCGGCGCCTGGAGGAGTGCGTCGACCTCGTTCAGGTCGACCCGGCCGTCCGCCACGTCCTCGCCGACGGAACCGCCGTCACCCTCCCGGGCGCCTCCCGCGGCGGCGCCGCGGCCGCCCTCGACGAGGCCTTCGGCGCGGGCGCCGGGGAACGCTGGGCCACCGTGCTCAACCGGGCCCGGGACACCTGGGACGTCACCCGCCGCCCCCTGCTGGAGGAGCCGCTGCGCCCCGACTGGCAGGTCCTCGGCCGGGACCCGTACCCGGCCGTCCGCAAGAGCGGGCTGCTGCGCCGCCGCCCGCCGACCCTCGCCGAGGTCGCGGCACGCGAACTGGGCGGGCAGCTCGGCGAAGTGCTGGCCGCCCGAGTGCGGGAGTACGGCCTCGACCCGGCGACCGCCCCCGCCTCCGCGGCCGTGCTGCCCTACATGGAGCAGACCTTCGGCAGCTGGTACGTACGCGGCGGGATGCGGGCACTGGCGACCGCCCTGTACGAGCGCTGCCGCGAGCGGAAGGTGGAGTTCGTCTTCGACGCGCCGGTCCGGGAGGTCCTGGCCCGCGAGGGCCGGGCCGCCGGGGTGCTGCTGGCCGACGGGACCGGGCACCCGGCCGACCACGTGGTCTGCGGGATCGACCCGCGGCAGCTGGCCGTGCCGCTGCCGCCCGACGGCGTCCCCGCCGGGGCCGCGGCCGGAGCCGCCCGCTTCACCCTGCTGCTCGCCCTGCGCGGCCCCCGCCCCGCCGGCACCGTGCACCGCACCCTCGTCCACTCCCCGGGCACGCAGCTCACCGTGCTGCGCCCCGACGACCCCGCCGTCCGGCCCGACGCGGACCACGAGGCCGTCACCGTCAGTGCGGTGTGCGCCCCCGCGGGCCCGGCCGCCGCGCCCGCACCCGACGCCGAGGCGCTGCTGGACCTCGCCGCCCGGGCCGTGCCCGGGCTGCGCGAGCGGCTGCTGTGGTGGGAGGCGCGCACCCCGGCCGACATCGAGGCGGCCACCGGGGCGGCGGGCGGAGCGGTGCCCGCGCCCTCGCTCGCCGGGGCCGGCGGCCGGCTGCTGCACCCCGCGAACTCCACGGCCCTGCCCGGGCTGTACCTCGCGGGCGGCTGGGCGCACCCCGGCGGCGGGCTGGCGCACGCCGGGATGACCGGGGCGCTGGTGGCCGGGCTGATCGTGGAGGGCGCGGACTTCCGCGGCTCGCAGTAAGCCGGACGGGCTCACGGGGCGGCCGCCCGGTGAGCCCGTCCCCGGCCCCGGCCCGCACCGGAGCCGGTCCGGCATCCGGTGCGCGCCGGGGCGAAACCCGGTGCGGAGCCGTCAGTAGCGGTACTGCTCGTAGTCGCCGGAGCCCTGGTACGGGTACTGCTGGGGCTGCTGCTGCGGCTGCTGCGGGTACGCCTGGCCGCCCTGGCCGTCGGCCGGGTACGGCTGCGCGACGTCCCGCTGCTGCGGCACCCACACGCCGCCGGGCGGGGTGTCCATCGCGTACTGGTCCTGCCCGGCCGTGCCGCCCGCGTACGGGCCGGCGCCCTGGCCTCCGTACGGGGTGTAGTCGTACGGCTGCTGCGGGATGACGCCGCCGCCGGTGCCGATGTACGGGTCCGAGTAGGCGGCGTAGACCTGCTGTTCGCCGCCGGGCTGGTAGGCGCCGGGGTAGTCGTAGCCGCCGCCCGGCGCCTGCGGGTCCTGGTAGCCGGCGTAGCCGTGGGCGTCCTGCTCGGCGGTGGTGAACGGCGAGGCGAACGCGGCCGTCTGCCCGGCGTCGGAGCCGGACCCGAAGCTCTGTATCCCGTACGAGCCGGTGTCCTCGGGCAGCGGCTCGGGGCTGTACAGCTCCTCCGTCGCGGCCGTGAACCGCGGCCGGGGGGTCTTCCCGGATTCCGCCGCCCCGTCGGCGCCCGCGTCCGCGGGCCCGCCCGGCGCGTCGGCGCCGTACTCCACCCCGGACACCTCCAGCGCGGGCTCGGACCGCGGTCCGCCGGCGCGGCGGCGCCGGGCGGCACCCTTCGGGGCCGCGGCGGCGTCCTCGCCCTTGCCACCCTTGCCGCCCTTGCCCTGCTTGCCGCCCTTGCGCAGCGCCCAGCCGGCCTCGAAGCCCTTGCGGAAGGACAGCGTCACCAGCGTCTGGCCCAGCGCGAACGCGAGCGCGCCCGCGGCGATGACCGGCACCGAGGGCAGCACCACCCCCGCGACCACGCCGAGGAACCCGGCGAACGCGAGCAGCCGCCAGCGCAGCCGGGCCTTGTACTGCATCAGGACCTCGGCAAGCAGCCACAGCGCGACGAAACCGAACGCGACGTAGAGGACCGTCATTCCCATGCGTGGCACCCCTCGGTACGGCCGTCCTGGGGTACGGCCGATCAGGCCCGCTGGTGCAGGCCCAGATTCTCGTAGATCTCGAGAGTCGCCGTGGAGTTGTTCAGCGTGATGAAGTGCAGCCCCGGGACACCCTCGGACAGCAGCCGCGCGCAGAACTCCGTGGCGAACTCGATCCCCATGGAGCGTACAGCGGCCGGATCGTCCTTGACGGCGAGCATGCGCTCTTTCACGGCCTCGGGGAAGACGGCGTTGCTGAGTTGGGGCAGCCGGTCGAGCTGCTTGACGGCCACAACAGGCATGACCTCAGGGATGATCGGGGTGTCACAGCCCGCCTTTTCGGCGCTGTCGCGAAGCCGCAGATAATTCTCCGGATCGAAGAACATCTGGGTGATCGCATAGTCGGCACCGGCGCGGCACTTGTCCACGAAGTGCCGGATGTCCGTGTCCCAGTCCTCGGAGCGCGGGTGCATCTCCGGGAAGGCGGCGACGCCCACGCAGAAGTCGCCGGATTCCTTCAGCAGCCGGACCAGGTCGGCCGCGTAGTGCACCCCTTCGGGGTGGGGCACCCACGGGCCCATGGGGTTGCCCGGCGGGTCGCCGCGCACGGCGAGCATGTTGCGGATGCCGGCGTCCGCGAACTGGCCGATCACATTGCGCAGCTCGGCCACGGAGTGGTCGACGGCGGTGAGGTGCGCGACGGGTGTCAGCGTGGTGTCGGCGGCGATCTGCTGGGTGGCCTTGACCGTGCCGCCCCGGGTGGAGCCGCCGGCCCCGTAGGTCACGGATACGAAGCTCGGGGACACCGCCTCGATGCGGCGCAGCGCGTTCCAGAGGTTGCGCTCGCCCTTCTCGGTCTTGGGAGCCCAGAACTCGAACGAGTACGAGGGGTCCCCGGACGCCAGCAGGTCGCGGACCGTGCGTGCACGGTCCGTTCGGGTGGAAGCGGTACCAAGGGCCATACGGGCAGGTTAGACGCGTGTTCCCGCACGCCGAAGCCCTGTCCGGGTTTTGGACAGGTTTTTGGACACTTAAGAGACGCGGTTCCGGATACGCCGTGCGAGGTCCGCCGCCGCGGCCCCCGGATCGGACGCCTCGGTCAGGGCGCGGACGACGACGACCCGGGTCGCGCCGGCGTCGAGGACCTCGTCGAGGTTGCCGGCGTCGATGCCGCCGATCGCGAACCAGGGGCGGTCCTGCCGCAGGGAGGCCGCGTACCGGACCAGGTCCAGGCCGGGGGCGGGCCGGCCGGGCTTGGTGGGGGTGGGCCAGCAGGGGCCGGTGCAGAAGTAGTCCACGCCCGGCTCGGCGGCCGCGGCGTCGACCTCGGGCTCGGCGTGGCAGGAGCGGCCGACCAGCACCCCCTCGCCGAGGATGGCGCGGGCGGCCGGCACCGGGATGTCGCCCTGGCCGAGGTGCAGGACGTCGGAGCCGATGGCGTGCGCGACGTCGGCGCGGTCGTTGACCGCGAGGAGCTTGCCGTGCCGGCGGGCGGCCTCGGCGAACACCCGGAGGTGGTCGAGCTCCTCGGCCGCCTCCATGCCCTTGTCGCGGAGCTGGACGATGTCCACCCCGCCGGCGAGGACGGCGTCGAGGAACTCGGGGAGGTCTCCCTGCCGCGTGCGGGCGTCCGTGCACAGGTAGAGCCTGGCGTCGGAGAGCTGCCGGGCGTTCGAGGACATGGGTACCCCCTGGTGGGCGCAGAGAACGCGGGCCGCACCGGGCGGCCCGCGTTCCGCGGATGGATCGGTCGGCTCGGGTCAGAGGGCGAGCGCCTGGGCGCGGCGCTTGACCTCCGTGCCGCGATTCTCGCGCAGCGCCTGCACGGGGGTGCCGGGCAGGGTCTCGTCCGCGGTGAAGAGCCACTCCAGCATCTCCTCGTCGGAGAAGCCGTCGTCGCGCAGCACCGTCAGCAGGCCGGTGAGGCCCTTGACCAGCTTGGTGTCGTCGATGAAGTCGGCGGGGACCTGGAGGGTGCGGTTCTCGCCCCGGCGGACGGCGATCAGCTGACCTTCCTTGACCAGCTGGCGGACCCGGGTCACCTCGACGTCCAGCATCTCGGCGATGTCGGGCAGGTGGAGCCAGGAGGGGACAAGGGCATCGATCTTGGTGTCAATCTCGGTCACGGCACAAGCCTGCCACCTCCCGCCCGCTGCCGGTACCCGGGCCTGTCCGTACGGGGCTCCCCGGCCGTACGGGGACCCCCGCACGGCCCGGGCGCGCCGTCCGGGTGCTCCGCGCCGCGCTACTGCGGGGCAGCCACGGCCGACTTCAGGGGGGTGCCGGGGTCGGCCACCCGGCCGGGGTCGACGGCGGCGCCGGTCTCGATCAGCTTGCGGCCCTGGGCGAGGTCCCGCGGCCGGCCCACGGCGAGGATCGCTACCAGCGACCCGGCCCGCAGCCAGCACACCGACCACGCCTGCCCGCCGGGGTCGCCGCGCCACAGCAGGGTGTCCGCGTCCGCGTGGTGGCCCGCGTACTGGACGAACCGCCCGAACTGCTCGGACCAGAAGTACGGGACCGGGTCGTAGACCTGGAGCGCGGCCCCGGACTCCGCCTTTGCCTCTGCCTCCGCCCCGGCCCCGGCCCCGGCCCCGGCCCCGGCCAGGATGTTCGCCGCGACCACCCGCGGCCCCTGCAGCGCGTTGTCCCAGTGGTGCACCAGCAGCCGCGCCCCGTACCGCGCCGAGGGGAACGAGGCGCAGTCGCCCACCGCGTACACCCCCGGCAGGGAGGTCCGCAGGTACGCGTCCGCCGTCACCGAGCCGTCGGCGCCGAGCTCGACGCCCGACCCGGCCAGCCAGCGGGTGGCGGGCCGCGCCCCGATGCCCACGACGACCGCCCCGGCGGGCAGCTCCCGGCCGTCCGCGAGCAGCACCCGCCCGGACTCCACCGAGGCGACCTTGGCGGAGGTCAGCAGGGCGGCCCCCACCTCCTCGTACCAGCCGGCCATCGGAGCGGCGACCTCCGCCGGCAGGGCGCCCGCGAGCACCCGGTCCGCGGCCTCGACCACCGTCACCGCGCAGCCCGCCTCCCGGGCCGCGGTCGCGAACTCGGCACCGATCCACCCGGCGCCGACGACGACGGTGGCCGGGGTCCGGGCCAGCACCGGCCGCAGCCGGGCCGCGTCGTCGAGGGTGCGCAGCAGGTGGACGCCGGGGACGCCCTCGGAGCCGGGCAGGGTCAGCGGTTCGGCGCCGGTCGCCAGGACCAGGACCCCGTACGGGACCGGGCCGGACTCGGTGTCCAGCTCGCGGTCGGCGGCCCGCAGCCCGGTCACCTCCACGCCGAGCCGGAGTTCGATGCCCAGGCCCTCGAAGTCGACGTCGAAGGCGGAGTCCTCGGCCTTGCCGAGCAGGACCGCCTTGGACAGCGGGGGCCGGTCGTAGGGCTGGTGGGGCTCGGCGCCCAGAAGGATCACGGGGCCGGTCCAGCCCTGCTCGCGCAGGGCGACCGCGGTCTGCACGCCGGCCATTCCGGCGCCGACGATGACGACGCCGCTCTGAGTGTGTTCGGTCTGCTCGCTCACGCAACCCACCCTAGTCAGCAGTGATCGGTGAGGAAGGGTGCACCGGCGGCCGCGTCCCGGCTCTCTCCCGCCGCCCGAAGGGGAACGGCTACTGTGGCCACCGTACCTATCGCGGGAGCCCGGGCGCACCGGGCTGAGAGGGAGGCTGGCCGGCCTCCGACCGTCCGAACCTGATCCGGGTCATGCCGGCGAAGGGAGGGGCTGGACGCCCATGCACTCGTCCAAGGGAACCGCGACGGCCGCGGGATCCGACGTCCTCGTCATCGGGGGCGGGATCATCGGCCTGGTCACCGCCTGGCGGGCGGCCCGGCGCGGGCTGCGCACCGCCCTCGCCGACCCGGCCCCCGGCGGCGGCGCCGCCCGGGTCGCGGCGGGCATGCTCGCCGCCGTCACCGAACTGCACTACGGCGAGGAGACCCTGCTCGGCCTCAACCTCGCCTCCGCCGCCCGCTATCCGGAATTCGCCGCCGAACTCGCCGACGCCAGCGGCGGCATGGACATCGGCTACCGCGCCTGCGGCACGCTCGCCGTCGCCCTCGACGCCGACGACCGGCTCCACCTGCGCGAACTGCACGCCCTGCAGCGCCGCTGCGGCCTGGAGTCCGAGTGGCTCACCGGCCGCGAATGCCGGCGCCTGGAGCCGATGCTCGCCCCGGGCGTCCGCGGCGGCCTGCGCGTGGACGGCGACCACCAGGTCGACCCGCGGCGGCTGGCCGCCGCCCTGCTGGCCGCCTGCGAGCACGCCGGCGTCGACATCCGCCGGGCGAACGCCGAACGGCTCGTCGTCACCGCCGACCGGGCGGCCGGCGCCGTGCTCGACGACGGCACCGAGCTGTCCGCCGACCAGGTGGTGCTGGCCGCGGGCTCGCTCAGCGGCCGGCTGGCCGGCGTACCCGACGAGGCGCTGCCGCCCGTCCGGCCGGTGAAGGGGCAGGTTCTGCGGCTCGCGGTGCCCGCCCCGTACGCGCCGTTCCTGTCGCGGACCGTACGGGCCCTCGTCCGCGGCAGCCACGTGTACCTGGTGCCCCGCGAGAACGGCGACATCGTCATCGGCGCCACCAGCGAGGAACTCGGCTGGGACACCACGGTCACCGCCGGCGGGGTGTACGAACTCCTCCGCGACGCACACGAGTTGGTGCCCGGCATCACCGAACTGCCGCTGACCGAGACCCTCGCCGGCCTGCGCCCCGGCTCCCCCGACAACGCCCCGCTGCTCGGCCCCACCGCCCTGCCCGGCCTCCACCTGGCCACCGGGCACCACCGCAACGGGGTGCTGCTCACCCCCGTCACCGGCGACACGATGGCCGAACTGCTCGCCACCGGCGCCCTGCCGGAAGCCGCCCTGCCCTTCAGCCCGCGCCGCTTCTCCCCCGCACGTCAGGAGTCGTACGCATGACCATCTCCGTCAACGGCGAGCCGCGCGAGCTCGCGCCCGGCACCACCCTCGACGCGGTGGTCGCCACCCTCACCGCCGCCCCCTCCGGGGTCGCGGCCGCACTCAACGAGACCGTGGTCCCGCGCGGGCAGTGGCCGCACACCGCGGTCGGCGACGGCGACCGGGTCGAGATCCTGACCGCGGTCCAGGGAGGCTGAACACGATGGCGGACGACGCACTCCTCCTCGGCGGCCGGACCTTCTCCTCCCGCCTGATCATGGGCACCGGCGGCGCCCCCAGCCTCGACGTGCTGGAACACGCCCTGACCGCCTCCGGTACGGAACTCACCACGGTCGCGATGCGCCGGCTCGACCCGGCCGTCCGGGGCTCCGTCCTGGGCGTCCTCGACAAGCTCGGGATCGCGGTCCTGCCGAACACGGCCGGCTGCTACACCGCCGGCGAGGCGGTCCTCACCGCCCGGCTGGCCCGCGAGGCGCTCGGCACGGACTGGATCAAACTGGAGGTCATCGCCGACGAGCGGACCCTCCTCCCGGACGGCGAGGAACTGCTCGCCGCCGCGGAAACCCTGGTGGACGACGGGTTCACCGTGCTGCCGTACACCAACGACGACCCCGTGCTCGCCCGGAAGCTGGAGGACGCCGGCTGCGCGGCCGTCATGCCGCTCGGCTCGCCCATCGGGTCGGGCATGGGCATCCGCAACCCGCACAACTTCGAACTGATCGTGGAGCGGGCCGGCGTGCCGGTGATCCTGGACGCGGGTGCGGGAACCGCCTCCGACGTGGCGCTGGCGATGGAACTCGGCTGCGCCGGGGTCATGCTGGCGTCGGCGGTGACGCGGGCGCAGGTGCCGGTGCTGATGGCCGGCGCGATGCGGGATGCGGTGTCCGCCGGGCGGCTCGCCTTCCGCGCGGGCCGCATCCCCCAACGCCGCTTCGCCCACGCCTCCTCCCCGGCCGAAGGCCGCGCCACCTTGGACCCCGAACACCCGGCCTTCTGACCCCGCTTCCGCTGCGCGGAGCCTTTCCCCAGTCCCGCCCCTTCCCGAAACCGGGCGCTGACCGGACCCGTTGCGCTCAAACGCCGCGCGGGCTGGATTTTCCAGCCTCGCCGGCGTTTGAGGCGCGGGGATCTGGGGCGGAGCCCACAGTTTCGGGAAGGGGCGGGGTGGGGAATGGCTCCGCGCAGCGGCGGGAGCAACGGGTGGGGCGCGTCACAGCTGTGCTGCAAGGCACAGCCACCCACGGCCCGCGCAGCAGACCGGCTCGTAGGATGGCCGGGTGGACACGACCCTGGATGACCCGCTCGTCGGGCAGACGCTCGACGGCCGCTACCGCATCGACGCCCGCATCGCGGCAGGCGGCATGGCCACGGTCTACCGGGCCCTGGACACCCGCCTCGACCGGATCCTCGCCCTGAAGGTGATGCACCCGGCGCTGGCCGCGGACGCCGCCTTCGTCGACCGGTTCATTCGCGAGGCGAAGTCCGTCGCCCGCCTCGCGCACCCCAACGTGGTCGCCGCCTTCGACCAGGGCACGGACGGCCCGTACACGTACCTGGCCATGGAGTACGTCTCCGGCTGCACGCTGCGCGACGTGCTGCGCGAGCGCGGCGCGCTCCAGCCGCGGGCGGCGCTGGACATCCTGGAGCCGGTCCTGGCGGCGCTGGGTGCCGCGCACCGGGCCGGGTTCGTGCACCGCGACATGAAGCCCGAGAACGTCCTGATCGGCGACGACGGCCGGGTGAAGGTGGCCGACTTCGGGCTGGTCCGGTCCGTGGACGCGGTCACCAGCACCACCGGCGCGGTCCTCGGCACGGTCTCCTACCTCGCCCCCGAGCAGATCGAGAACGGGGTCACCGACACCCGGGTCGACGTGTACGCCTGCGGTGTGGTGCTGTACGAGATGCTGACCGGGGACAAGCCGCACCCCGGCGGCACCCCGGCCGAGGTGCTGTACCGGCACCTGCACGAGGACGTCCCGCCTCCGTCGGCGGTGGTCCCCGGGCTGCCCGTCGCGCTGGACGAGCTGGTGGCGCAGGCCACGGCCCGCACCCCGGACCTGCGCCCTTACGACGCCGCGGCCCTGCTGGGGCTGGTCCTGGACGCCCGGAGCCGGCTGGCCGACGCCGAGCTGGACGCCGTTCCGCCGCAGGCGTACGCCGAGGTGCGGTCGTCCGCGGAGGACCGCACGAGCGTGGTCCCGCGGATCCCGGCGCCGCAGCCGGTGGAGCGCACCTCCCTGCTGGTGGCGTCCCTGCCCGTCGACGGCGAGGAACCGCCGGCACCGGCGCAGGCGCCGTCCCGCTCCCGGCGCGGCCCGCTGCTGGTCCTCGCCGCGCTGCTGCTGATCCTCGGCATCGGAACCGGCGTCTGGTACATCAGTTCCGGCCAGTTCACGCAGGTCCCCAACCTGCTGGGCAAGACCGAGGCGCAGGCCCGGTCCGAACTGTCGGAAGCCGGCCTCGGCGTCAAGCGGGTCGACCGGAAGTTCAGCGACGCCTTCGACCGCGGCACGGTGATGGACAGCGACCCGCAGGGCGGCAAGCGGATCCGCGGCAACGGCGCGGTGGTGCTGACGATCTCCCGCGGCCCGGCGGTCGTGGTGGTGCCCGACGTCAAGGGCCGTCCGCTGGAGGAGGCGAAGGCGGAGCTGACCAAGAGCGGTCTGGCTCCGGGCATCGTCACGCAGGCGTTCAGCCAGGAGGTGCCGCAGGGTTCGGTGATCTCCACCAACCCGGACGGCGGGCAGAAGCGGGCCCCCGACACCGCGGTGTCGATCACGGTCAGCAAGGGTCGGCCGGTGCCGGTGCCGAGTGTGACCGGGAGGCCCGTGGACCAGGCCCGGGCGGCGCTGCAGGACCTCGGCCTGAAGGTGGAGACGGCGGCCGACGAGATCAACTCGCCGTTCCCGGCCGGTACGGTCGCCAACCAGTCGGTCGGCGCGGGCGCGCAGGCCGCGGCCGGTGACACGGTCGTGCTCACGCTGTCCAAGGGGCCCCGCCAGATCCCTGTGCCGAACGTGGTCGGCCTGGAGGCGGACGTGGCCCGCAAGACCCTGGAGGCCGCGGGCTTCAAGGTGAAGGTGGAGAGGGCGTTCCTGAACTTCACCAACATCGTGGACGTGCAGTCGGTGCCGGGCGGCCAGAGCGCCCCGGAGGGCAGCCAGATCGTCCTGCGGATCAAGGGGCTGTAGCGGGGATGGACACTGCGGCCAGGCGCAATCCCGTGGGCGGGCACGTGCCCGTGGCGGGCGGGCTCGCCTCGGTGGGGCTGTCGTACGCGCGGGAGCTGGCGGCCGAGGCGGTGCAGGTCTTCGTGGCCAATCCGCGCGGCTGGGCCACCCCGGCCGGGAACCCGGCCCAGGACGAGCTGTTCAGGGCCGGCTGCGAGGCCGGGTCGGTCCCGGCCTACGTGCACGCCCCCTACCTGATCAACTTCGGCTCGCACACCGAGGCGACGGTGGAGCGGTCGGTGGAGTCGCTGCGCCACTCGCTGCGCCGGGGCCGGGAGATCGGCGCCCTGGGCGTGGTCGTGCACACCGGGTCGGCGACCGGGGGCCGGCCGCGCGAGGCGGCGTACGCGCAGGTCAGGGAGCACATGCTGCCGCTGCTGGACGAGCTCGTGCACGACGACGACCCGTTGCTGCTGCTGGAGTCCACAGCCGGGCAGGGCTCCTCGCTGTGCTCGCGGACCTGGGACTTCGGCCCGTACTTCGACGCGCTCGACCACCACCCGAAGCTGGGCATCTGCCTGGACACCTGCCACATTTTCGCCGCCGGGCACGACCTGGCGGAGCCGGGCGGCGTCAAGCAGACGCTGGACCTGCTGGTGGACACGGTGGGCGAGGGGCGGCTGAAGCTGATCCACGCCAACGACTCGAAGGAGGGCGTGGGCGCGCACAAGGACCGCCACGCCAACATCGGGCAGGGCCACATCGGCCGGGAGGCCTTCGGGGAGCTGTTCACGCACCCGGCGATGGAGGGGGTGCCGCTGATCATCGAGACCCCGGGCGGCAAGGAGGGGCACGCGGCCGACGTGGCGCTGCTGAAGGAGCTGCGCGCCCTGCATTGACCCGGCGCGGGGCGTACGGCCGCTACAGCTCTACAGCTCGGGGCCGTCCCCCGGCTCCTCCTGGTACGAGTAGCGCTGTTCGCGCCAGGGGTCGCCGATGTTGTGGTAGCCCCGTTCCTCCCAGAACCCGCGGCGGTCGGCGGTCATGTACTCGACGCCGCGGACCCACTTCGGGCCCTTCCACGCGTACAGGTGGGGCACGACGAGCCGCACCGGGAAGCCGTGTTCGGCGGTGAGCGGTTCACCGCCCTGGTGGGTGGCGAAGACGGTCCGCTCGGAGGCGAAGTCGGCCAGCCGCAGGTTGGAGCTGAAGCCGTACTCGGCCCACACCATCACGTGGGTGACCTGCGGTGCCGGCGGGGCGAGGGCGAGGATCTCGCGGGCGAGGACACCGCCCCATTCGGCGCCCACCATGCTGAACTTCGTCACGCAGTGCAGGTCCGCCACGACCGACTCGAAGGGCAGGGCCGTGAACTGCTCGTGGTTCCAGCAGTGCTTCTCGCCGTCGGCGGTCGCGCCGAAGACACGGAACTCCCAGCGTTCCGGCTTGAACTTGGGCACGGGCCCGTAGTGGGTGACCGGCCAGCCCCGCTGAAGCCGCTGCCCCGGTGGAAGCTCCGGCTGCTCTGCTCCCGGAGATTCCCGGCTTTCCGGCTGACCCATGACTCCATGGTGACAGACGCGGCGGGGTGGTCATGACCAGGGCGCGGGCTGATTCGGACATGTCATTGCAACTCCCACTAAGGAGGCACTTACTGGACGGCCCCCAGCGGCGGTGCAAGGATGCGCGCAACCGATCCGTCACTTGCTGACTTTGCCTGGAAGGAGCCTCTGCGATGCAGGGCGACCCCGAGGTCCTCGAGTTTCTGAACGAACAGCTGACCGGCGAGCTCACGGCGATCAACCAGTACTGGCTCCATTACCGGATCCAGGACAACAAGGGTTGGACCAAGCTCGCCGAGTACACCCGTTCCGAGTCCATCGACGAGATGAAGCACGCGGACAAGCTCACCGAGCGCATCCTGATGCTCGACGGGCTCCCGAACTACCAGCGCCTCTTCCACGTGCGGGTGGGCCAGACCCTGACCGAGATGTTCCAGGCGGACCGCCAGGTGGAGGTCGAGGCGATCGACCGCCTCAAGCGGGGGATCGAGGTGATGCGCGGCAAGAGCGACATCACGTCGGCGCGCCTGTTCGAGGACATCCTGGCGGACGAGGAGCACCACATCGACTACCTCGACACGCAGCTGGAGCTCATCGACACCCTCGGCGAGCCGCTCTACATCGCCCAGCTGATCGAGCAGCCGGAGAGCTGATCGGGAGCCGACGGAGGCCGGGCGGCTCTGCGACCGGGCAGTCGGGCAGTCGGGCTGCTAGGCGACTTCGGCGAGCTCCGGGGCGGGCGCCAGGACGGACGCCGTCCGGCCCTTCTCCAGCAGCTCGCGGCGCGGGCAGGCCCCGCGGCCGAGGAGGCCCTGGATGGTGCGCACGCAGGAACCGCAGTCGGTGCCGGCCTTGGTGGCGGAGGCTATCTGGCGGGGCGTGCAGGCCCCGGCGGCCGCGTGCTCCTTGACCTGCTGGTCGGTGACACCGAAGCAAGAGCAGACGTACACGCGGTTCACCTCCCGGTCAGGAACGCCCTCGGAAAAGCCATCCCCTATTCGGTGAGGCTTACCTAACCGTACCCAAAGTCGAGGTGGCCGAAAAGCCCCCGGTACGGCTGTGGGGCGCGGATCACATCGATCCGCGCCCCACTGTCACGAGGTGCTCACCGGCGGCCGCCGGGGCGGCACAACGTGCCCGTCACTGGTCGCGGTACATCTCGGCGACGAGGAACGCCAGGTCCAGGGACTGGCTGCGGTTCAGGCGGGGGTCGCAGGCCGTCTCGTAGCGCTGGTGCAGGTCGTCGACGAAGATCTCGTCGCCGCCGCCCACGCACTCGGTGACGTCGTCACCGGTGAGCTCGACGTGGATGCCGCCCGGGTGGGTGCCCAGCGCCTTGTGGACCTCGAAGAAGCCCTTGACCTCGTCGAGCACGTCGTCGAAACGGCGCGTCTTGTGGCCGGAAGCCGCCTCGAAGGTGTTGCCGTGCATCGGGTCGGTGACCCAGGCCACCGTCGCGCCCGAGGCCGTGACCTTCTCGACCAGCTCGGGGAGCCTGTCGCGGACCTTGTCGGCGCCCATGCGGACGACGAACGTCAGCCGGCCGGGCTCGCGGTCCGGGTCCAGGCGGTCGATGTACGTCAGCGCCTCGTCCACCGTCGTGGTGGGGCCGAGCTTGATGCCGACCGGGTTGGCGATCTGCGCGCAGAACTCGATGTGCGCGTGGTCCAGCTGGCGGGTGCGCTCACCGACCCAGACCATGTGGCCGGAGGTGTCGTACAGCTTGCCGGTGCGCGAGTCGGTGCGGGTCAGCGCGCCCTCGTAGTCGAGCAGCAGCGCCTCGTGCGAGGAGTAGAACTCCACCGCCTTGAACTCGGCCGGGTCGGTTCCACAGGCCTTCATGAAGTTCAGCGCGTTGTCGATCTCCCGCGCGAGCTGCTCGTAGCGCTGCCCGGACGGGGAGGACTTCACGAAGTCCTGGTTCCAGGCGTGCACCTGGCGCAGGTCGGCGTAACCGCCGGTGGTGAAGGCGCGCACCAGGTTCAGCGTCGAAGCCGACGCGTGGTACATGCGCTTCAGCCGCTCGGGGTCCGGGACGCGGGCCTCTTCGGTGAAGTCGAAGCCGTTGACGGAGTCGCCGCGGTAGGTCGGCAGGGTCACGCCGTCGCGGGTCTCGGTGTCCTTCGAGCGCGGCTTGGAGTACTGGCCGGCGATCCGGCCGACCTTCACGACGGGCACGGAGGCCGCGTACGTCAGGACGGCGCTCATCTGCAACAAGGTCTTGAGCTTGGCACGGATGTGGTCGGCGGACACGGCATCGAAGGCCTCGGCACAGTCGCCGCCCTGCAGCAGGAACGCCTCGCCCTTGGCGACGGCTCCCAGACGGGCACGCAGCTGATCGCATTCGCCCGCGAAAACGAGCGGAGGATACGACTCGAGGTCCGCGACGACAGCGCGCAGGGCCTCGGCATCGGGGTACGAAGGCTGCTGCGCCGCGGGCAGGTCTCGCCAGGTCGCCTTGGCGGCGGGGGCGTGGGTTTCAGCGTTCACGGTCACACCTACACATTAAGGGCTCACACCTCGCGTCCAGCCGGATGACCACCAGGTGAGACAGACGTCTCCCGTCGTGTCACCCGCCCCCGGCGCCGCGCCGCGTGGGCTAGGGTTCGTCCCGTGTACGCGCACTCCTGCCAGAACTGGTGGTGGACCGCTCCCGGCGGCCCGCCTCCCTCGCGTACCCACTGACACGAGCGACACGAAGGCCGCCCCGAGGGGCGGCCTTCGGTGGTTTCCGAGGCCCGGCCGCCCCTCCGCCATCCGGAAGGACGACCGACCACCCATGGACCACCGCCAGCACCAGAACAGCAGCCGGCTGCTCGATCTGCTCCGCGACGACTGCCCGCCCTTCGCCCTGCTGCGCCGGCGCACCCCCGGCCGCGACCACGACACCGTCGAGGTGCTGCTCGGCCCGGTCCACGAGGCCGAACACCTCGCCGACCTGCCCGTACGCGACCTGCCGACCCTGGCCCTGGTGCCGTTCCGGCAGATCCGCGAGCGCGGCTTCGACGTCCGCGACGACGGCACCCCGCTGGCCGTGCTGGCCGCCGAGGAGGCGTACGAGGTCCCGCTCGCCGAGGCGCTGGCCGTGCTGCCCGCGCACCCGGTGCGGGTCGAGGACGGCGGCTTCGACGTCCCCGACGAGGAGTACGCGGCCACCGTCCGGCGGGTCGTCGAGGACGAGATCGGCCGCGGCGAGGGCGCGAACTTCGTCGTCCGCCGCACCTTCCGGGGCCGGATCGACGGCTTCCGGCGGGCCGACGCGCTCGCACTGTTCCGCCGGCTGCTGCTGGGCGAGCGGGGGGCGTACTGGACGTACGTCGTCCACACCGGCGGGCGCACCCTCGTGGGCGCGAGCCCGGAGGTGCACGTGCGGATGACCGGGGGCACGGTCGTGATGAACCCGATCAGCGGGACGTACCGCTACCCGCCCGGCGGCCCGACCCCCGAGTCGCTCCTGGCCTTCCTCGGCGACCGCAAGGAGACCGAGGAGCTGTCGATGGTCGTCGACGAGGAGCTGAAGATGATGTGCACCGTCGGCGACCGCGGCGGGGTCGTCGTCGGGCCCCGGCTGAAGGAGATGGCACACCTCGCGCACACCGAGTACGAGCTGCGCGGCCGGTCCTCCCTGGACGTGCGGGAGGTGCTGCGCGAGACGATGTTCGCCGCCACGGTCACCGGCTCGCCGGTGCAGAACGCCTGCCGGGTGATCGAGCGGTACGAAGCCGGCGGCCGCGGCTACTACGCGGGGGCGCTGGCGCTGCTGGGCGTGGACGCGGCCGGGGCGCAGACCCTGGACTCGCCGATCCTGATCCGCACCGCGGACATCGCCGCGGACGGCACCCTGCGCGTGCCGGTGGGCGCGACGCTGGTCCGGCACTCCGACCCGGCGGGCGAGGTCGCCGAGACCCACGTGAAGGCGGCCGGGGTCCTGGCCGCCCTCGGGGTCCGGCCGGCGGCACCCGGGCCCGCCTTCGAGGGGGCGGGGCTGGCGGCGGACCCCCGGGTGGCGGCGGCACTGGCCGCCCGCCGCCGGGACCT
This sequence comes from Streptomyces sp. NPDC090445, assembly GCF_044769385.1. Lineage (NCBI taxonomy): Bacteria > Bacillati > Actinomycetota > Actinomycetes > Kitasatosporales > Streptomycetaceae > Streptomyces > Streptomyces sp. NPDC090445. Next base: position 153,638 of record NZ_JBIVXV010000002.1, read on the forward strand.
GGCGCCGTTCTGGCTGCGGATGCAGGAGCAGCCGGCGGCCGCGGCCGGGCACTGCCTGGTGGTGGACGGGGAGGACACGTTCACGGCGATGCTGGCCCATGTGCTGCGCGCCGCGGGCCTGTCGGTGACGGTGCGCCGCTTCGACGAGCCGGGGCTGCGGGAAGCGGCGCTCGCGCACGAGGGGCCGATCGTGCTGGGCCCGGGGCCGGGCGACCCGGCGGACGCCTCCGACCCGAAGATGCGGCTGCTCCGCGGGCTGGCACGGGAGCTGCTGGCGGGGCACACGGGCGGGCTGCTCGGGGTGTGCCTGGGCCACGAGCTGATCGCGGCCGAGCTGGGGCTGCCGCTGGTCCGCAAGGCGGAGCCGGCACAGGGCGCGCAGGTGGAGGTCGACCTGTTCGGCGCCCGCGAGGTGGTCGGCTTCTACAACACGTTCACGGCGGCCTGCGACGCCGAGGCCGAGGCGGAGCTCGCCGCGCACGGGGTGGAGGTCGCCCGGGACGCCGCCACGGGCGAGGTGCACGCCCTCCGGTCTGCTTCTGGCGGCTTCGCCGGCGTCCAGTTCCACCCCGAGTCGGTCCTGACCCTGCGCGGGGCGGAGCTGCTGCCGGCGCTCCTGTCAGCCGTCGCCGCCCCGGCCTGACCCCCCGCTCCCGCTGCGCGGAGCCGTTTCCCCACCCCGCCCCTTCCCGAAACCGGGCTCTGCCCGGACCCGGTGCGCTCAAACGCCGCGCGGGCTGGATTGTGCCGCTGCGCGGCAATTCCAGCCTCGCCGGCGTTTGAGGCGCTGGGGGTGCCCCCAGCGGTAGCTGGGGGAGGGTCTGGGGGCGGAGCCCACACCACGCGGCGGAGCCGCATATCCGGTACGGCGGGAAGGGGCGGGGTGGGGAACCGCTCCGCGCAGCGGAAGCAGGTCGGCGGCCCCGGGGGCGGGGTCAGGTCGCCGCAGGCACCAGCGTGTTTTCGGAGGTGCGGCCGGCGAGGTAGTCGGCGACGTTGCGGACCGTCGCGTCGATGATCTGGCCGACCGCCTCGTGGGTGTAGTACGCCTGGTGGGAGGTGACCACCACGTTCGGGAAGGTGATCAGCCGGGCCAGGGTGTCGTCCTGCACCGGCTCCAGGGACCTGTCCGTGTGGAAGATCCCGGCCTCCGCCTCGTAGACGTCCAGGCCGACCCCGGTGAAGCGCCCGGCCCGCAATTCGGTCACCAGCGCGTCCGTGTCGACGAGCCCGCCCCGGCTGGTGTTCACGAGGATCGCGTCGTCCTTCATCATCCGCAGCGCGACCGCGTCGACGAGGTGGTGCGTGTCCTCCAGCAGCGGGACGTGGAGGCTGACCAGGTCGGCGGAGGCGAACAGGTCGTCCTTGTCGGTGTACTTCATGCCGAGCTGCAGGCAGGCCGGGTTCTCCACGGCGTCCCAGCCGAGCAGGTTCATGCCGAAGCCGTGGGCGATCCGGGCGAAGGCCTCGCCGATCCTGCCGGTGCCCAGTACGCCCGCGGTGCGGCCGTGCAGGTCGCGGCCCATCAGCCCGGTGAGGCGGAAGTCGAAGTCCCGGGTGCGGCGGGAGGCGCGGACGATCCGCCGGTCCACGGCCAGGGCCAGCGCCCAGGCGAACTCGGCCACCGCGTACGGGGAGTAGGAGGACACCCGGCTCACCGTCAGCCCGAGCTGCCGCGCGACACCGAGGTCGATGTTGTTGAAGCCGGTGGACCGCTGGGCGATCATCTTCGTCCCGCCGCCGGCCAGGGTCCGCAGCACCCGGCCGCCCAGATCGCCGTTCACGCTCGACGAGACGACCTCGTACCCGGCGGCGATCGGGGCGGTGTCCTCGTCGAGGACGACCTCCAGGCAGCGCACGTCGTGCTGCCCCGCGAAGGCCTTTTCGAGCAGCGGCTTCTCGTCGCCCTGCACACCGAATGCCAGGATTTCCACGTTCGCTCCCGCTGCGCGAAGAGATCGGACCATGGGCCGTCTGCCACGATACGGCCCACGCCCCACCCACGCGCCGAGGCTCACATGCTTCCTTTGCTTCCTTCGGGATCCGTGGTGATGTGTCGTTCGTCGGTGTCATGCCGTGTGTCCGGTGCCGGTGCCGGTGCCGGTGCCGGTGCCGGTGTCGTTCGTGGGTTCGTGGATCGCATGCGTGACCCTTTCGCGGCGGTGTCGTTGATCGGATGACAGCACCACGAGCGAGCGGGCGAGCGGGCGGGGCGGTGAGCCGGAGGCTGCCGCTGGGCGAGGGCGAGACGCCCCGTACCGCCTGTGTCCGCGTCCTTGTCCGGTCGGGCGTGGACGAGAAGACCGGCGAGGTTCTCGCCCCGGCCACGCTGACGGAACGTGTCGGCTGGTGCACCGACCCGGTGGCCGGCATGACGGCCACCCCGAAGACCAGCCGGACGGACCGGTCCAAGACCGGCCCCACCCGGCCGCGCACCAACCGCCTCACGCCCAGGCGACGTGAGGTTCCCTCCCCAGTGCGGCCCTCGGGCCGTGCCGGGCAGCGTCCGGAGGGACACGCACCAACGGGCCGGAAGACGCTGCCCCGCGCAGCCCACCGGCACCAGGGCGCGCACACCATCAGCACACCCACCACCCGCCGACACCGGCCACGAGGAGCAGCACTGGGCGCGGGATTCCACCTCCACGCCCATGCCGCCCCACCCAGGTGGGCAGAACCCACACCGAACCCAACGGTTCGCATGGGGTCGCTCAACTGATCAGAGACGCTCAGCCGAAGAAGACGCCCGCCTCGCGGTAGAGCTCCGGGTCCACCGTCTTCAGTTTTGCGGTGGCCTCCGCGAGGGGGACGCGCACGATGTCCGTCCCCTTGAGGGCGACCATGGTGCCGAAGTCGCCGTCGTGCACGGCGTCGATGGCGTGCAGGCCGAACCGGGTGGCGAGCCACCGGTCGAACGCGCTCGGTGTGCCGCCGCGCTGGATGTGGCCGAGCACGGTCGTCCGGGCCTCCTTGCCCGTACGGCTCTCGATCTCCTTGGCCAGCCACTCCCCCACGCCGGACAGTCGGACGTGTCCGAAGGAGTCGGTGGTGGCGTCCTTGAGCACCAGTTCCCCGTCCGTGGGCATGGCCCCTTCCGCGACGACCACGATCGGCGCGTAGCTGGCCTTGAACCGGGAGGTCACCCAGGCGCACACCTGGTCGACGTCGAAGCGCTGCTCGGGGACGAGGATGACGTTGGCGCCGCCCGCGAGCCCCGAGTGCAGGGCGATCCAGCCGGCGTGCCGGCCCATCACCTCGACGACCAGGACCCGCATGTGCGACTCGGCGGTGGTGTGCAGCCGGTCGATGGCCTCGGTGGCGATGCCGACGGCGGTGTCGAAGCCGAAGGTGTAGTCGGTCGCCGACAGGTCGTTGTCGATGGTCTTCGGGACGCCGACGCAGGGGACGCCGTACTCCCCGGACAGCTTGGCGGCCACGCCCAGGGTGTCCTCGCCGCCGATGGCGATGAGCGCCTCGACCTCGTGCTTGGCGAGGGTGTCCTTGATCCGGCGGACGCCGTCGTCCTGCTTGAACGGGTTGGTGCGGGAGGAGCCGAGGATCGTTCCGCCGCGCGGCAGGATGCCGCGGACGGCGGGGATGCCGAGCGGGACGACGTCCCCGTCGACCGCGCCGCGCCAGCCGTCCTTGAATCCGGCGAACTCGCAGCCGTACTCCTGTACGCCCTTGCGGACGACGGCGCGGATGACCGCGTTGAGCCCGGGGCAGTCGCCGCCGCCGGTCAGCACTCCGACCTTCATGGAATCTCCCTTCGCCACAGGGCCGCACAGGCCCGCATGACGGTCACGCTAGTGGTGACGCAGGTCACATCCGTGGCTCCGGGAGAGGCAATTCCGGTGGAATTGCGAGGCGTTGCGTCCGCCCCTTCACTCGTACGAGGACGTAAGTACGACGTACGGCACCGCTTACGCGTCGTCGAGCCCGCGCTCTATCGCGTACCGGACGAGCTCCACGCGGTTGTGCAGCTGGAGCTTGCCCAGGGTGTTCTGGACGTGGTTCTGCACCGTGCGGTGGGAGATGACGAGCCGCTCCGCGATCTGCTTGTACGACAGCCCCTTGGCCACGAGCCGCAGCACCTCGGTCTCCCGGTCGGTCAGCCGGGGGGCGGTCGGCTCGTCGGGGGCGGCGGGCAGCGGGTCGGTGGCGAGCCGCCGGTACTCGCCGAGGACCAGCCCGGCGAGGCCCGGGGTGAACACGGGGTCGCCGGCGGCCGTGCGACGCACCGCGTCGATCAGTTCCTGGGCGCCCGCGGACTTCATCAGGTAGCCGGTGGCACCGGACTTGACCGCTTCCAGGACGTCGGCGTGCTCGCCGCTCGCGGACAGGACGAGGACCCGCAGGGCCGGGTTGGCGCCGACGAGCTCCTTGCAGACCTGCACGCCGGGCAGACCGGGCAGGTTGAGGTCGAGGACGATGACGTGGGGGGCGGCGGCGCGGGCGCGGCGCACGGCCTCGTTGCCGTCGCCGGCGGTGGCGACCACGTCGAAACCGGCGGCGGCGAGGTCGCGGGCGACCGCGTCCCGCCACATCGGGTGGTCGTCGACGACCATCACCTTGATCTCGCCGAGCTCGTGCTGCCCGTTCGGCCGGTTCGCCTCGATGGGCTGGGTCACTGGGTCCTCCCCCTGGGTACTTTCAGTTCCACTTCGGTGCCCTGCCCGGGGACGGACACCAGCTCGGCGGTGCCGCCGAGGTCGCGCAGCCGGCCGCGGATGGACAGGGCCACGCCCATCCGCCCCTCGCCCTCGGCCTGGTCGAGACGGCCCGCCGGGATGCCGGGGCCGTCGTCGCGGACGGTCACGATCACCTCGTCGCCCCAGTCCTCGACGAGGATCCAGGCGCGGGCGCCGTCGCCGGCGTGCTTGCGCACGTTGTCCAGGGCGGCGCCGACGGCGGCGGCCAGCTCCCGTGCCGCGGGCGCCGGCAGCAGGACGGGCGCGCCCGGCTCGGCGAAGCTCACCTTCGCGCCGGCGTGCGGGGCGAGCAGGGTCCGCAGGTCCGTCTCGCCCCCGTCGCCGCCGGGCTCCTCCACCTCGTACGTGTCCACCAGCGCGCCGAGCGACTCGTCGCGGGAAACCCGGGAGGTGTGCACCAGCCCGCTGGAGACCAGGCTGCGCAGGGCGACCTCCTGCTCCCCGGCCATCCGGCCGAGTTCGGCGGCCTCGCCGCCCAGCTCGGTGCCGCGCCGCTGGACCATGGCGAGGACCTGGAGGACCCCGTCGTGGATGTCGCGGGCGAGGCGTTCGCGCTCGCGGGTGGCAGCCTCGATCTCCAGGGCGCGGGCGAGGGTGGCCTCACTGGCCCGGGCGACCTCGACGACGTACCCGATGGCGATGGAGGCGACCCAGACCAGCAGGACGTTGTGGACGGTGTCGCGGGTGGGCTCGCCGCGCTGGACGATGTTGGCGACGGCCACGAAGCTCGACGCGATGCAGGCCCACCGCCAGCCGCCCTTGAGCGCGAAGCCGAGGACGGCGCCCGCGGTCCAGATGGTGGGCAGGGTGGGGCCGCCCGCGGTGATCCGCTCGTGGGTGTCGGCGAGCGGGGTCAGCAGGATCCCGACGAGGGCGACGGTGAGGTCCGCGACGAGGAACTGCTTGGTGCACACGGCGGCACCGGACACCTTGCGCCGGGTGGCGAGCGTCCACCCGGCGAGGCAGGCGAGGTACGCCGCCGCGACCCAGGGCCGGTCGAAGTCGCGGTACGCCGAGGCGAACAGCAGCACCGCGTAGACCATGGTGATCAGCCGGTAGGCGGTCAGCGCCCGCCACAGCGGCTGCTCGACCGACATGCGCACGACGCGCTCGCGTTTCGCCATCTCCCCACCCCTTGCGGGCGGTCCCGCCCCGTTCGCCGCCGGCCCGTTCGCCGCCGCCCCATTCGCCGCCGGCCGGGACCGGCCCGGCCTGCCGCCGGCCGGGCCGGTCCGCGCCTGCTCCGCTACTCCGCGTTCTTGTCCGCGGCGGCCTTGGCGGCCTTCGCCGCCTCCTTCTCGGCCTTCTCGGCATCGGCGATCTGGCGCTTGGCCGCCGTCGCGTAGATGTCGACGTACTCCTGGCCGGACAGCTTCATGATCTCGTACATGACCTCGTCGGTCACCGAGCGCAGGATGAAGCGGTCGCCGTCCATGCCCTTGTAGCGGCTGAAGTCCAGGGGCTTGCCGATCCGGATGCCGGGGCGCATCAGCTTCGGGACGACCTTGCCGGGCGGCTGGATCTTCTCCGTGTCGATCATCGCCACGGGGATCACGGGCGCGCCGGTCGCCAGGGCCACCCGGGCCAGGCCGCCGGGCTTGCCGCGGTAGAGGCGGCCGTCGGGCGAACGCGTCCCCTCAGGGTAGATACCGAACAGCTCCCCGCGCTCGATGACCTCGATGCCGCTCTTGATGGCGGCCTCGCCGGCCCCGCGTGCGCCGGAGCGGTCCACCGGGAGCTGGCCGACGCCCTTGAAGAAGGCGGCCGTCAGCTTGCCCTTCACGCCCGGGGAGGTGAAGTACTCGGCCTTCGCGATGAAGGTCACCTTCCGGTCGAGGACGGCCGGCAGGAAGAACGAGTCCGAGAAGGACAGGTGGTTGCTCGCCAGGATCGCCGGCCCCTCGGCGGGGATGTTCTCGAGGCCCTCCACCCACGGCCTGAAGGCGAGCTTCAGGGAACCCCCGATGGAGAACTTCATTGCGCCGTAGATCAACTCGAAAGCCTTCCTGTGTCCTGTCGAACAGACCTTAACCGTTCTTGAGGACTGAACGGGAGTGAGACCTGGTGCCAGGGCTCGTGCCCGGTCGGACGCCCCGAGCGGTGTCGGGTGTCCTGGTTGCCCGCGTTCGCTCCGCGTCCGGCCCGCGCGGATCGTGTCCGCGGTCCGGGAAACCGGCGCGGGTCACCGACCGGATTGCCGTGGGCGTCGAGGCGGCAGACGGCGAGGTGGTCGGTGTTGGTGTCCACGCCGACCATCCCCGCGGCGCGGGCCGCGTCCGGCGGGACCGCCTTCACGGCCGGGCGCTGCCAGGCGGCGGTGAGAGACCAGCGGGCGTGGGCCGGATCGTGGCTGGTCGTGCGATGCCTCCGCCGTGGAGCAGCCCGGGCACGCACATGTATGCGTCGGAACGCCCCCATGCGCGGTCTCTCGCCCGGCAATCCCCAGCCCCTGGCTCGCAGCGAGGGCGCCCGACGGCCCTGGTCGGTGCCACTCCGGTCGCGTACGGTGAAGTCACACAGCGCTACGCACCCCCCATGCCCCCCTTGACGAAGGAGACCCCGGTGCCCGTCCTCCCTGGAGCCGAGCCGTTCCGCCACGAGGGCGGAGAGGTCGGCGTACTCCTGTGCCACGGCTTCACCGGCTCCCCGCAGTCGCTGCGCCCCTGGGCCGAGTACCTCGCCGAGCGGGGGCTGACCGTATCCCTGCCCCTCCTCCCGGGGCACGGGACGCGCTGGCAGGACATGCAGCTCACCGGCTGGCAGGACTGGTACGCGGAGGTGGACCGGGCGCTGCGGGAGCTGCTGGACCGGTGCGGCCGGGTCTTCGTGTTCGGGCTGTCGATGGGTGGCGCGCTGACCCTGCGGCTGGCGGCGAAGCACGGTGATGCCATCAGCGGCATCGTCCTCGTCAACCCGGCCAACAAGGTGCACGACCCGCTGGCGTTCGCCCTCCCGGTGGCCAAGCACTTCGTGCGGTCGACGCCGGGCATAGCGAGCGACATCGCCAAGCCGGGCTCGGAGGAGGTCGGCTACGACCGGGTCCCGACCCGGGCCGCGCACTCCCTGCGGGACTTCCTCCGGCTGGTGGACGGCGAGCTGCCGCAGGTGACGCAGCCGGTGCTGCTGCTGCACAGCCCGCAGGACCATGTCGTCCCGCCGGTCGACTCGGCGCGGATCCTGTCGCGGATCTCGTCCACGGACGTCACCGAGACGCTGCTGGAACAGAGCTACCACGTGGCGACGTTGGACCACGACGCGGAGCAGATCTTCGAGGACAGCTACGCGTTCGTCGGACGGCTCGCACAGGGCGTCGTCGGCAGGGAAGGGGCGGCCAGCGGTGGCTGAACAAGAGGAGTCCCCGGGGGGCGTTCCCCCGCTGGACGAGGAAGCGGCGTGGGCGGCGATCGTCGCCGGGTACGGGCAGGAGCCGCCCGACCCGCCGGGCGCGCGGCCGTTCCGCCCGATCGAGAACCTGATGCTGCCGGAGGAGGACGTGGAGCCGCTGCAGCCGAAGGACTCCAAGGAGCCGAAGGAGACCAAGGAGCCGGAGGCACCGGAGGAGGAGTCCTCTCCCCCGCCGCTCGGCAGCTCGGTGGTGTTCGCCCCGGGCGTCGGCCCGGCCGGCCCGGGGCCCCGGGACCACTCCCTGGCCGATCCGGACGACGCCGACGACGCGGACGAGGGCCACTTCGTGCAGCCCGAGCCGGAGCTGCCGCCCGCCGACACGACGGCGAAGTTCGCGTGGCTGGCGGTGGTCGGCGGGCCGGTGCTGCTGCTGGTGGCCGTCCTGCTGCAGTGGGACATGACCTGGTGGCTCACGACGCTGGGCATCGGCGGCTTCCTCGGCGGCTTCGCCACCCTGGTCGCCCGCATGCAACAGGGCGACGACGAGGACGACGACCCGGGCCGCGGCGCAGTGGTCTGACCCCCGCGCCCCGCACAGGGGCGCGGGAACCTGCGCCACGCAGGGCGCGGGAACCTGCGCGCTCAACCAAGAACACCCCGCACCCGGGCGGCACACCCCAGCCCCCACGACGGCGCCCCCAGGGGCGCGGGGAACTGCGCGCTCAACCAAGAACACCCCGCACCCGGGCGGCACACCCCAGCCCGCACGGCGGTGCTCCAGGGGCGCGGGGAACTGCGCGATCAGCCACCGGCGGCCCGCGCCGGCCCCACCGGCAGCCGCAGCGCCGCCAACACCGGCAAATGATCACTCGCCGCGGCGAGATCCGCGTCCGAAACCCCGCCCAACCCCACCGGCACGCCGCACCCCAGCACCTCCACCCCCGGCGTCGCGAACACCGCGTCGATCCGCCGCGGCACCCCAGCCCGTACGAACGTGTGCTCGCCACCCCACGGCGCCACCGCCCGGCAGTCCTGCAGCGCTCCGGCGAGCCGCCGGAAGACCGCCCCGTCCGGGGTCTCGTTGACATCCGCCGCGGCAATCCCGTACGGCAGCACATCCGGCGCATCAGGCATATCCGGCGCGTCCGGCGCATCCGCGTCCCCGGCCCCGAGCCGCGCCAGCAGTTCCTCCGCGTGTGCCCGCCGCTCCCCCGCCTCCAGCGGCAGGTGGGCGCTGAGCACGGCGACCCGGGCGCCCCCGAACCGGACCACGGCGGTGGCGAAGCCCCTCCGGTGCAGGCCGGGGGTGAGCGGCAGCAGCACGTCCTCGGTCCGTTCCACGAAGGCCCGCAGCGAGCACAGCAGCAGCGGCCCGGCGGCGGTGGCGCCGCCGGACAGGACGACGAGGTCGCTCTTGGCGGCGAGTCGCGCCGCGTGCTTGCGCCAGCGGAAGAACCTCGGGGCTTCCTGGACGAAGACCAGGTCGGGGGCGCAGGCGCGGATGACGCGGGCGAGTGCGTCCTCGTCGTCCCGCAGGGAGCGGATGTTGTAGCTGAGCACGCGGATGACGGCGGAGCCGTCGGCCTCGGTCCGGGACCCGGGCAGGTCCGGCAGCGCGGGCCGGTCCGGCAGCGCGGGCGGCTCCGGCGGCGCGGGCCGTGCAGGCTCTGCGGCCTGTGCGGGCCGTCCGGGCCGCCTTCCGGGCAGACCGGGCAGACCGGGCAGACCGGGCAGGCGTGAACGCGAAGTCAGGTCCATACCCCGCAACATAACGACCCTGCCCGCCGTGCCCCAGAGGGCGCGGCGGGCAGGGTGCGGGAGAGCGGCCGGGCGGCGGGGTCAGTCCCGCGGCCCGGCGGCGGGGTCAGCCCTGGCGGGCCAGGTCCGCGGCGCCGACGAGTCCGGCCTTGCCGCCGAGCTGGGCGGCGAGCACCTGCGCGTGCGGGCGCCAGGCGCCGCCGATCAGCCAGCGCTTGAAGGACTTGCGGATGGGGTCGAGGACGAGGTCGCCCTCGTCGGAGACGCCGCCGCCGACGATGAACGCCGAGGGGTCGAACAGCGAGGCCAGGTCGGCGAGGCCGGCGCCGGCCCAGCGGGCGAGCTCGCGGAAGGAGTCGACGGCCACCGGGTCGCCCTGGCGGGCGGCTTCGCTGATGTGCTTGCCCTCGATGCCGTCGGGGGTGCCGTCGCCGAGGGCGAGCAGCAGGGCCGCGCTCTCGGGGGTGGCGTTGGCGCGCTGCTTGGCGTAGCGGACGAGGGCGCGCCCGGAGGCGTACTGCTCCCAGCAGCCCTGGCTGCCGCAGCCGCACAGCAGGCCGTCGGGGACGACCCGGATGTGCCCGAACTCGGCGGCGACGCCGAACCGGCCGCGGCGCAGCTTGTTGCCGATGATGATGCCGCCGCCGAGGCCGGTGCCGAGGGTGATGCAGATGACGTCCTCGTGGCCCTGGCCGGCGCCGAAGCGGTATTCGCCCCAGGCGGCGCAGTTCGCGTCGTTCTCGACGACGACGGGCAGGCCGATGCGCTGCTCGACCTTGTCCTTGAGCGGCTCGTGCCGCCAGTTGATGTTCGGCGCGAACAGCACGGTCGCGCGCTTGTCGTCCACGTATCCGGCGGCGCCGATGCCGACGGCTTCGATGGTGTGGTTGCTGCTGACTTCGGTCACTGCGGCGCAGATCGCGTCCGTCACGCCGTCCGCGGTCGGCGGGGTGGGCACCTTGTACGTCTCAAGGATGGTGCCCTCTTCGTCGACCACGCCGGCCGCGATCTTCGTGCCGCCGATGTCGACGCCGATGGTGAGTCCCATTAGTCCCTCGGTTTCCGGTCAAACCCCGCCACGGCCAACCGTACCCGAGGGCGGTGCCGTCTCAGTCGAGGTCGATGCGCTGGGAGGGGCCCGTTCCGCCTTCGTCGCGGGGGTCCGAGCCGTCGCCGGCGGGCCGGTCGGGGCCGGGGCCGGGGGCGGTTTCGCCGCGGGTCCAGCGGCGTTCGTGGCCTTCGACGGCCGAGCGGTAGGCGGCGAGGAGCTCGGATCCAGCCGCCGCGAGGTGGCCGAAGACCTCGGGGTTGCGTTCGACGACGGGCTTGGCGGCGGCCTTGGCCTGGTCGACGATCTGCCGGACGGCGCCCTGGGCGCCGGCTGCGAGCAGCGGGTTGTTCAGGGCGGAGACCTTGTCGGCGACGGCCTCGAACAGCTTGAACAGCTCCTCGGCGGCGGTTCCGGTCCCGGAGGGGGTGCCGGTGCCGCCGTGCGCGGAGCGGCGGCGCTCCTCCTCGGCGGCGAGGTCCTCGGCGCAGGCCGTGGCCCAGGCGTCGTCGTCGGCGGGACGGTCGGTGGCCTCGCTCATGGCGGACTCTCCTGCGGCAGCTGCGGGACGTGCGTGGCGGTGCGGTGTGGTGCGGTGCGTACGGGTGGTGTACGGCTCGGTACTGCGTTTCGTGTACGTGTTTTCCGTGTACTGCTTTCGACGTTACCCGAACGGGGGTACGCCGTTCAGGGTCTGTCGGGCCACAGTGCCGGGTCGGGGGTGAAGCGGATCCGCAGGGTGCCGTCGGTGAGGGCGGCGCCGGTGACGGTGCAGCGGCGCAGCGCGGACGGCAGGGAAACGATCCTCCGGTGCGGGCCGGCCGCGATCAGCAGTTCGTCGCCGCGCCGGACGAGGTCGAGGTCGCGCTTGTGGGCGCCGGGCAGGGGAACCGCCCAGACGAGTACCCCGTCCTCGGCGCGCCGGTCCTCGACGGCCCAGTCGCGGCGGGCCGGCGGGGTGCCGGGCAGGAGCCCTGCGGTCCCGGCGAGCAGCGCCAGGTCCTCGGGGCCGCGCGGGGCGCGGCCGAGGTGGGGCAGCGGGACGACGGGCCGGCCGGTGTCGGCGGCCCACCGGGCGGCGTGCTTCTCCTGTTCGGCGGCGAGCCCGGCGAGCCAGGGGTCGGGCGAGGCCTGGGGCACCATGCGGTTGGCGACGATCCCGCCGACGGGCAGTTGCAGGAGGGCGGCTCCGAGCAGCCCGGTCCGCAGGGAGGCGTCGGCGGCGGGTCCCGGTTCGGCGACGAGCCGCAGGGAGGTGGTGTCGGCCTCGACGATCCGCTGGACGGCGGCCAGCTCCTCGTCCCAGCGGGCGGCGGCCTCGTACAGCCACTGCGCGGGCATGGGTACGCCGGCCAGCTGGGCGAGGACGGGGCGCAGGGCGCGCGCGGCCTGCCGTTCGGCGGGGAGCAGCCGGGCCAGGTAGCGGCGGAGCTGCCCGGGCAGGGCGAGGGCGGCGAGGGCCTGGTGCAGGGGCGGCAGGTCGACGACGACGAGGTCGGTGCCGGGTGCGGCGGCGGCCCGCCGCAGGGCGCGCAGCAGGGCGAACTGCTCGGCGCCGGGCAGTTCGGTGAGCTCCTCGGCCCCGAGCGGACGGGAGCCGAGCATGCCGAGGAGGGCGGAGCCGCGTTCCTGGAGGGCGGCGAGCTCGGCGCGGAACTCCCCGCCGGAGTCGACGCGGGCCACCAGGATCCCGCCGGCGGGTACCGCGGTGAGCCCGGGGGCGACCTCGACGGGCGCGCCGGCGGGTGCCCCGGCCAGTGCGGTGACGGGGTCCGCGGGGCGGCCGGGCTCTGCGAGGCGGCCGGGACCGCCGGGCTCCCCGGGGCCGCCGGGCTCCGCGGGGTCCCCGCAGGGCGCGGGGTCGCCGGACAGCAGCAGCACCCGCTGCCCGGCCCGGGCGGCGGCGGCCGCGGTGGCCGCGGCGACGGTGGTCCGCCCGGCCCCGCCGGGGCCGGTGACGAGCAGGGTGTGCACGCGGATCAGGCCGACTCGGTCGATTCGACGCGCTTCTTCAGACCGGCCAGGGCCCGGTCGATGATGACCTTCTCGGCCTTGCGCTTGATCATGCCGAGCATGGGGATCTTGACGTCCACGGTCAGCTGGTAGGTGACCTCGGTGCGCGTGCCGCCCGCGACGGAGGCGAGCCGGTAGGAGCCGTCGAGCTGGCGCAGCATCTGGGACTTGTCGAGGGTCCAGCTGACCTCGTCCGTGCCCTTCCAGGTGTAGGCGAGGGTGTGGTCGTCCCTGATCGCGCCGGCGTCGAGGAGGAGGCGGACCTTTTCGGCGCGGCCGCGGTCGTCGGTCGACAGCACCTCGGCCTCCTTCACCTCACCGGTCCACTCGGGGTAGCGGGCGAAGTCGGCGATCACGGCCATGACGTCGGCCGGCGCCGCATCGATCGTGATGCTCGAGCTGGTGTGTTCCGCCATCGCGGTCGCTCCTCCGGGACTGGGGGCACCTCCCAGCGGCAGCTGGGGGATTTCGAGGATGTGTGCGGCCTGCGGCCGCCGCGTGCAGGCTACCGTGCGTGCGGACGTCACCACTCCATGGCCCAGGGCCTTCCGGTGGCGGCGAAGTGCCCGACGTTCACGCACTCCGTGCCGCCGATCCGCATCCGCCGGACCAGCGGCTGGTGCACGTGCCCGAAGAGGGCGTACCGGGGCCGGGTCCGGCGGATCGCTTCGAGCAGGGCCTCGCTGCCCCGCTCGAAGCGGCGGGCGACGGTGTCGTAGCAGAGTTCGGGGACCTCCGGCGGGATGTGCGAGCACAGCACGTCCACCTCGCCGAGGGCCTCGACCTTGGCGGCGTACTCGTCCTCGTCGACCTCGTACGGGGTGCGCATCGGGGAGGGCAGGCCGCCGCCGACGAAGCCGAAGACGCGGCCGCCGATCTCCACGCGCTGGCCGTCGAGGACGGTGGTGCCGGGGCCGGCGTACTCCTGCCACAGGCCCGGCATGTCGACGTTGCCGTAGGTGGCGTACGTGGGCTGCGGGAACGCGGCGAACATCTCGGCGTACTGGCGGCGGACCGCCTCCTCGATCAGCCGTTCCCGGTCCAGGCCCTGCCAGAGCCGGCGGCCGAGGGCGCGGGCCTCGTCGAAGCGGCGGGCGGTGCGCAGCTCGACGATCCGGTCGGCGTTCTCGACGCCGAAGAGGTCGGGGAAGATGCCGCGGGAGTGGTCGGCGTAGTCGAGGAAGAGGACGAGGTCACCGAGGCAGATCAGCGCGTCGGCGCCGTCCCCGGCGCGTGCGAGCGCCTCGGTGTTGCCGTGGACGTCGCTGACGACGTGGACGCGCGTACCGCTTTTCCTGCCACCTGTGCTGCCACCCATGGGGCCACCCTAGGGGGGCTGCAGGGGGGCGGGTAGAGGGGGTGCCGCCAGGGTCCCTACCTGCGGTTACTTCCGAGTCGTTGACTTGGTCGACTAATGTCGGCAGGGCAGTGCCGCGTCATGTGACGCACGGAACATCTGGCCGGTTCCCTCTATCGGGAACCCACTACCGGTGGGTAACGTCCGGTCGTCCACACGGTGGCGATGGCGCCCAGAGGAGCAGTTGTCTTGCGCGAGTTCAGCCTTCCGGCCCTGTACGAGGTCCCGTCGGACGGGAACCTGACGGATCTCATCCGCCGCAACGCAGCACAGCACCCCGACACCGCTGTCATGGGGCGCAAGGCCGGCGCCCGGTGGGAGGACGTCACGGCGAAGGAGTTCCTCGCCGAGGTCCGCGCCACGGCCAAGGGCCTGATCGCGGCCGGTGTCCGGCCGGGCGACCGGGTCGGTCTCATCTCCCGCACCCGCTACGAGTGGGTGCTGATCGACTTCGCGATCTGGACCGCGGGCGGCGTCACCGTCCCCGTGTACGAGACCAGCTCGCCGGAGCAGATCCAGTGGATCCTCGGCGACTCCGGGGCCGTCGCGGTCATCGTGGAGGGCCCGGGCCACAGCGAGGCCGTGGCCTCGCTGCGCGACCGCCTGCCGGAGCTGCGCGAGGTCTGGGAGATCGAGCAGGGCGCCGCCGAGGCGCTCAAGGCCGCGGGCACCAGGATCTCCGACGCCGAGGTCGACGAGCGCAGCTCGCTGGCGAACGCCGACGACCCGGCCACCATCGTCTACACCTCGGGCACCACCGGCCGCCCCAAGGGCTGTGTGCTGACCCACCGCAACTTCTTCGCCGAGTGCGGCAACGTGGTGGAGCGGCTGAGCCCGCTGTTCCGCACCGGCGAGTGCTCGGTGCTGCTGTTCCTGCCCGCCGCGCACGTCTTCGGGCGCCTGGTGGAGGTGGCGGCCGTACTGGCGCCGATCCGCCTGGGCTGCGTACCGGACATCAAGAACCTGACCGACGAGCTCCAGTCCTTCCGGCCGACGCTGATCCTCGGCGTGCCGCGCGTCTTCGAGAAGGTCTACAACTCGGCGCGCGCCAAGGCCCAGGCCGACGGCAAGGGGAAGATCTTCGACGCGGCGGCGGAGACGGCCATCGCGTACAGCCGGGCGCTGGACACCCCGGGCGGCCCGTCCTTCGGCCTGCGGCTGAAGCACAAGCTGTTCTCGAAGCTGGTCTACCGCAAGCTGCACGCGGTCCTCGGCGGCCGCGGCGAGTACGCGATCTCCGGCGGCGCCCCGCTGGGCGAGCGCCTCGGCCACTTCTTCCGCGGCATCGGCTTCACCGTGCTGGAGGGCTACGGCCTGACGGAGTCCTGCGCGGCGACGGCGTTCAACCCGTGGGACCGGCCGAAGATCGGCTCGGTCGGCCAGCCGCTGCCCGGCTCGGTGGTGCGGATCGCCGACGACGGCGAGGTGCTGCTGCACGGCGAGCAGATCTTCGCCGGCTACTGGCAGAACGAGGCGGCGACCGCCGAGGCGCTCACCGACGGCTGGTTCCACACCGGCGACGTCGGCACCCTCGACGAGGACGGCTACCTCACCATCACCGGCCGCAAGAAGGAGCTCATCGTCACGGCGGGCGGCAAGAACGTCGCCCCCGCGGTGATCGAGGACCGGATCCGGGCGCACGCGCTGGTCGCGGAGTGCATGGTGGTCGGCGACGCGCGGCCCTTCGTGGCGGCGCTGGTCACCATCGACGAGGAGTTCCTCGGCCGCTGGGCCGCGGAGAACGGCAAGCCGGCCGGCTCGACGGCGGCGGACCTGCGCGAGGACGCGGACCTCATCGCCGCCGTCCAGAAGGCCGTGGACGACGGCAATGCGGCGGTCTCCAAGGCGGAATCGGTGCGGAAATTCCGCATTCTGCCCTCCCAGTTCACGGAGGAGTCGGGCCACATCACGCCGTCGCTGAAGCTGAAGCGCAACGTGGTCGCGAAGGACTTCGCGGACGAGATCGAGGCGCTCTACACCTCCTGAGCCCTCGGCCCCGGCCCCGCACTCCGGCCCGGGTCCCCGCCGGTCCGCCCGCTGCGCGTCAGCGGGCGTCCTCGGCGAGGATCCGGGCCATGTTGCGTTCCGCGAGGGCGGTGATGGTGACGAACGGGTTCACGCCGAGCGACCCCGGGATCAGCGAGCCGTCGACGACGTACAGCCCCCGGTGGCCCCTGGCGCGGCCGTGGTCGTCGGTGGCCTCGCCGAGGACGCAGCCGCCGAGCGGGTGGTAGGTGAAGGTGTCGGCGAAGGGCGTGTTCCCGCCGAACAGGTCGTAGCGGTAGATGGTGACGTTGGTCCGGTTGATCCGGTCGAAGAGGCTCTTGGCGGCGGCGGGCGCGTTCTGCTCGCGCCGCCACTGGAGCCGGGCCGAGTCGGTGGCCGCGTCGTACGTGAAGTGGCCGCGCTCGGGGTTGCTGACTGCTGGCGAGTGACTGCGTATGGGTGTGTTCTGGCGCATACGTGTGAGTGTCCGGGCTGCTCAACGTCTGAATCCCTGGAGGGGAACAAGAGTTTCTGTGTCGAATGGGTGACCTTTGCCGGTGGTGGTCGTTGGGTGCGTGGAGGGGTTCTTCGACTGGCGCAGGGGGCGGGGATGGGCGGTCTGCGGGAGGTGGCGGCGCCGTTCGTCGTCCCGGGGCCGTCGGGTGTGGCGGTCCGCGACCGGCTCAAGGACCTGACCGCCGAGGACGAGAAGGTTCTCCGGCTGGTCGGTGCGCTGCTCGGCTCGCTCGCCTCCCGGGATCTGAAGGCGCGGTGCGCGGCGGGACTGGACCACGACACCGGGCAGTGGGCCGAGCGCAAGCGTGTGCTGACGGTGGAGTCCTCGTCGCGGTGGGCGGGGTCGATCACGAAGGCCTCTCACGATCAGTGGGCGCTGGCGCGCCGCTGCCAGCTCGCGCACATCCAGTCCCTGCAAGCGGGCGTGCGCACACTGACGGTCCGGCTGTCGAAGCAGATCGGGGAGAAAGGGACCAAGGGGGCGCCGGGCGGCTACCGCAGCAAGCCGGAGTGGTTCGCCAAGTCCCGCCGCCTGCACGTCCTCGCCGACCGGCTGGAGCGGGAGCAGGCGGACCGTGACGCGGGGCGCGTGCGTGTCGTGCGCGGCGGGAAGCGTCTGCTGAACGCCCGCCACCACCTCGACACCGCGCAGATGACCGAGAGCGCCTGGCGGCAGCGGTGGGAGGCGGAGCGCGGGTTCCTGGCCGCGGACGGCGAGAGCGGCAAGCGGTTCGGGAATGAGACCATCCGCGTCACCCCCGAGGGCGAGATCAGCATCAAACTGCCCGCACCCCTGGCCGGTCACGCGAACGCCGGGAGCGGCCGGTACACGCTCACCGGCCGTGTGCGGTTCCAGCACCGGGGCAGTGAGTGGGCCGACCGCGTCACCGCGCACCGGGCCGTCGCCTACCGCATCCACCACGATCCGGCCCGCGACCGCTGGTACCTCACCGCCGCCTGGCAGCGCCCCACCGTGCAGACGGTCCCGCTGGATGCGGCCCGCGCCCACGGCATGGTGGGGGTGGACACCAACGCCGACCACCTCGCCGCGTGGGAACTGGACCGGCACGGCAACCCCGTCGGCGATCCGCGCCGCTTCTTCTTCGACGCCACCGGTACCGCCGGTCACCGTGACGCCCAGGTCCGGCACGCCATCACCCGCCTGCTGCACTGGGCCAAGCGGCGCGGCACGGCCGCGATCGGCATCGAGGACCTCGACTTCCAGGCAGAGAAGACCCGCGAGAAACACGGACGTCGCAAGAAGTTCCGGCAGCTGATCTCCGGCATGCCCACCGGCAGGCTGAAAGCCCGCCTCGCCTCCATGGCCGCCGAACAGGGACTGGCCATCGTGGCCGTGGACCCCGCCTACACCAGCAAACGGGGCGCCCAGCACTGGCAGAAACCCCTCACCAGCACCAACCGCACCACCACCCGCCACGACGCAGCCGCCGTGGCGATCGGCAGGCGCGCCCTGGGGCACCCGATCCGGCGACGGACGGCACCGCCCCCTGCCCACCAGAGCGATGGGCAGGGGCATCGGACCGTCCAGGCCGCACCGGAAACCCCGGGGCGTGAGGAACCCCGCCCCCGCATCCCCGGACCACGGACACGATCCATGCGCGCCGGACGCGGAGCGAACGCGGGCAACCAGGACACCCAACACCGCTCGGGGCGTCCGGCTGAGCACGAGTCCTGGCACCAGGACCCACTCCCGCTCAGTCCTTAGGAACGGTCCATGCCCGCATGATGGTCGGAATCTGACCTTCCGCCCATGCCCCCCGCAGCCACGATCAACTGTCCCAGTCCCCTCTGTCGACGCCGCCGGTGCCGCTGCCGGTCCGCCACCCGTTCCCGGGGTGGGGGAAAGGCCCGCGCAGCGGCAGCCCGGGCAGGGCTACGGCGGGGTGCGGAACCGCGGGCAGCGGAATGGCTAGAGGAGGGTGCGGAGGCGGTCGGCCAGGAGGTCCCAGCGCCACCGCTCCTCGACCCAGGCGCGGCCCCGCTCCCCCATCCGGCTCCGCAGCTCCGGATCCTGCAGCAGGGCGACGATGCGGTCCGCCGCGTCCCCGGGGTCGCCGCCCCGGACCACCCACCCGGTCTCCCCGTCCAGCACCGCGTCCGGCGCCCCGCCGGAGTCCCCGGCGACCACCGGCAGCCCGGTCGCCGAAGCCTCCAGGTACACGATGCCGAGGCCTTCCACGTCCAGCCCGCCCCGCCGCGTCCGGCAGGGCATGGCGAAGACGTCGCCGGCGCCGTAGTGGGCCGGGAGTTCGGACCACGGGACCGCGCCCGTGAAGACCACCGAGTCCGCGACCCCCGTCTCGGCGGCCAGCTTCCGCAGGTCGGCCTCGTACGGCCCGCCGCCGACGATCAGCAGCACCGCGTCCGGCACGGCCGCGAGGATCCGCGGCATCGCCTCGATCAGGGTGTCCTGCCCCTTCCTCGGCACGAGCCGCGACACGCAGACCACCACCGGCCGGTCGGACAGGCCGAGCCGGGCCCGGATCTCGTCGCCGCCCGACCCGGGGTGGAAGGTCTTCTCGTCCACGCCCGGCGGGAGCTGCACCATCCGGTCCGCCGCCGCACCGGTCAGCGCCGAGGCGATGCGGGAGCGCGTGTACTCGCCCAGGTAGGTCAGGGTGTCGGTGCCTTCGCCGATCCGGCGCAGCAGTTGCCGCGCGGCGGGCAGCTGCGCCCAGCCGGCTTCGTGGCCGTGCGTGGTCGCCACGATCCGCCGCGCCCCGGCCCGCCGCAGGGCCGGCCCCATCAGGCCGAGGGGGGCGGCGGCCCCGAACCACACCGACTCGCAGCCGTGTTCGCGGAGCAGCCCCACCGCGCGGCGGGTGACCCGCGGCGTCGGCAGCAGCATGGTGGTCCGGTCGCGTACGACCTGGAACGGCTGCTCGGCGTCGAAGGCGGCGGTGGCCTCGCGGCCTTCCGCGCTGTGCTTCCAGGTGGAGGCGTAGACGACGATCCGGTCGGGGTCCAGGCGCAGTGCCATGTTGTGCAGGAAGGCCTGGATGCCGCCCGGGCGCGGCGGGAAGTCGTTGGTCACGATCAGCGTCTTGTGCATCGCCTGCCGACAGTACCGGACCGGCCCGCGGGCCCGGCCGCTGCCGTCGGTCAGGGCACCGGGCCGCTGCGCAGGGTGTCGCGCCAGGCCTCGGTCAGGGCGGCCTCGTCCGTGTCGAGGGCTTTCCGCAGGGCGACCGGGAGGGGTTCGCGGCCGGCGAGGGCGTACAGGTCGGCGAGGGCGGCGTCGCCCCACCGCCGTGCGACGAGGCGGCAGGCCAGCCAGGCGCCCTCGTACGCGCGGGCGAGCGCCTCGGGGTCGCCGCCGAAGGCGAAGTCCTCGTTCCGCGGTAGCCGCGCGGGCAGCTCCCCGCGCCGTACCGCCCGGCCGAGGGCGGGCGCGGCCCGGTCGGGGGCGGGGTCGGTGCCGCGGTACGCCGCCCAGTCGGCGAAGCCCTCCGACAGCCACAGCGGGGTCGTGGCCGAGGTCGCCGTGCGGGTGGCCACGTGGGTGGCTTCGTGGGTGAGGACGACGGCCCGGCCTTCCGGGGTGAGTTCGGCGTACCCTTGCGGGTTGACGACGATCCGGTCGGCGGGGGCCGGGCCGCCGCCGACGCTGCCCGTGGTCACCGCGGCCATGCTGCGGTATTCGGCGGCGGGCCGCCCGAGCAGTGCCGCCATGGCGTCGAGCGAGCCGGGCACCAGCACCACGAGCCGTCCGGCCCAGGGCCGCGGCCAGGCGGCGTTCACCGCGGGCACGGCCCGGTCGGCCTCGGCTGCGATCGCGGTCAGGGCGGGCCCGCCCTGACCGGAGCCGAGCACGAGGCTGTGCGCGCCCCGGGCGACGGCGACCGGCCCCTGGTCCCACAGCTGGGGCGGGGCTCCGGGGGCGGGGGCGTCGCCGGTGACCCGCCACTGCCCGCCGGTCAGGCTGAGCCGCACTTCGCGGGCGGAGCCGGCCGCGGCGGTGTCGTACCCGGAGAGCCGGTAGCGCAGTTCGGCGGCGGCGGTGGCGCGGGCCCCGTCCCGCCGGACGCCGGTGACCTCGTACGCCCAGCCGTCCAGGGGGATCCCGGCGAGCGCGGCGGGCGGCCGCTGGGCCCAGGCGGCGACGGCGGCGCGGACGTCCCGGTCGGCGGTGTCGGGCGGCGCGGGCGCGGTGCAGCCGGAGAGCAGCCCGCACACCAGCAGGCACACCACCAGCAGCGGCAGCGGCAGCGGCAGCGGCGAAGCGGCTCGACGGACCGGGGACATCCGCCGATCCTAAGCGGCCGTGCCGAAGCCGGCCGCGGTTCGGCAGCGCCCCGAAGGGGCGCGGGGAACTGCGCGGCCGGCGACAACGGGCCCGCAGGCGTCCGCCGGCCCGGCACCGCACCTCCCCGCGGAGCGCTTGGCTCCGTTCAGGGGCGGGTGACGGAGGACACCGGCATCATGCCGACGGGGTCGTAGCGGACCCGGGCCCCCGGGTGCGGGGCGTGGACCACCTGGCCGTTGCCGACGTACATGCCGACGTGGCTGGCGTCGGAGCGGTAGGTCACCAGGTCCCCCGGCCGGGCCTCGGACAGCGGGACCTGCCGGCCCGCGTGCCGCTGGGCCTGCGAGGTGCGCGGCAGGGAGACGCCGGCGTGCCGGTACGACCACACCATCAGCCCGGAGCAGTCGAAGCCGGAGGGGCCCGTGGCGCCCCAGATGTACGGTCGGCCCACGGCGGAGCGGGCGGCCCGGACGGCCGCCGCGGCGCGGCCCGAGGAAGGCCCGAACGAGGGGCCGAACGAGGGCCCGAACGAGCCGTCGGCGGGCGGGTCGGGCAGTGTGCCGTCGCGGCCGCCGGCGCGGGAGGCCCGTTCGAAGTCGGCCCGTTCCTGCGCGGACATCTCGTTCAGCAGCTGCCGGGCCGCGGCGAGCTTCGCGGTCACGACGCGCTTCTCCCGGGCCACGTCGGCCCGTACGGCCTCCAGTTCGGCGAGTTTCCGCGCGGCCTCGCTGCGCTCCTGGCCCAGCCGCCGCTGCTCTTTGCGCAGTTCGTCGAGCTGCCGGGCCTGGTGGTCGGTGAGCCGGCCGAGGGTGGCGGCCTTGTCGAGGTATTCGTCGGGGTCGTCGGACAGCAGCAGTTCGAAGGCGGGGTCGATGCCGCCGGAGCGGTACTGGGCTCCGGCGAAGGCGCCGAGGAGGCCGCGCATGGTGTTGATGCGGTCCTGGGCGCGGGCGAGCCGGTCCCGGGCGCGGTCGACGTCGGTGCGGAGCCGGTCGGCCCGCTCTCCTGCCTCGTTGTAGCGTTCGGTGGCCCGTTCGGCTTCCTCGAAGAGCCGGTCGACCTGGGCGCGGACGGTCGCCGAGGGCTCCTTCGGCAGGGCGGGTGCGGCGGCGGCGGGCACGACGGTGATGGCGGCGGCGGTGGCCGCTGCGGCGGCCGCGGTCAGCATGCCGACCTTGGTGTTCCGGTCGAGGCTGCCGGGTACGGACCGGCGGTGGGACGCCATGCGGAGCCGCTCCCTTCCGCTGCGCGGGACCGGGTCCGTCCCCCGTGGACGGCCGTGTGCCGGGTTGCGCGCTGGCAGACAGTAGCCGCGCGGCTACCCGCCGGCCAACGACCGCCGCGGGCCGCACATGCCGGCGCCCCGCCTCAGACGCAGGTCATGGGCGGGGCGCGAGGTCAGGGCGGGGCCGTGCAATTCGCCCGGACGGTCGACGCACGGCGCGCCCCGGCGTTCCGCCGGGAGCGGAGGGGGACATCCGGATGATTCGCCTCACGACGGGTCAGATGCGGACGCCGAACTGGGGCGACATGTAGCTGATCTTCTCGTACTTGATGCCGCCGCGCGGGTTCGAGGCGTGCAGGGTCATGCCGTTGCCCGCGTACAGGCCGACGTGGTGCAGGTCGGAGTAGAAGAACACCAGGTCGCCGGGCTGCAGCTCGCTGAGGGGGATGCGGGTGCCCTCCTCGGCCTGGGTCCAGGTGGTGCGGGTGATGCTCACGCCGGCCTGCTTGTACGCCCACTGCGTCAGGCCGGAGCAGTCGAAGGCGCTGGGGCCGGTGGCGCCGGAGACGTACGCGTAGCCCAGCTTGGTCTTGGCGGCCGCCAGGGCGGCGCCGGCCCGGCCGGAGGCCTTGACGCTGCCGAGGTCGGCGCGCTCGGCGTCGCTCCGGCTGGCGCGGCTGTCCTCGTCCTTGAGCTGCTGGCGCTCCTGCGCGGTCAGGGTGTTGAGGAGGGACTGGGCCTCGGCGAGCTTGCCCTGCGAGGCCTTCTTCTTCTCGCCGAGTTCCTTGCGGGTGGCGTCGAGGTCGGCGAGCTTGCCGGCGGCCTCCTGGCGCTGCTGCGCGAGGCTGCGCTGTTTCGCCTGGATCTTCTGGACGGCCTCGACCTGCCTGCCCGTCAGCTGCTGGAGGGTGGAGGCCTTGTCGAGGTAGGTCTCGGGGTCGCCGGAGAGGAAGAGGGCGACGGACTGGTCCATGCCGCCGGTGCGGTACTGGGCGCTGGCCATCGAACCGAGCGTGGAGCGGAGCTGGTTGAGCTCCTCCTGGCCGCGGGCGACCTGGTCCTGGAGGAGGCCGATCTCCTTCTCCAGTTTCTCCTGGCGCTCCTTGGCCTGGTTGGCCTTCTCGGTGGCGTGTTCCGCCTCCTCGTAGAGGGCGTCGACCTTGGCCTTGACCTCGTCCTTGCCCGGCTGGCCCGGCGCGGCGGAGGCGCTGTGCGCGGAGAGGGCGACGGCTGCGGCGGCCGTGGCGGTGAGCACGGTCACCCGTGCGCGGCCCGGCTGTTTGGGTCGACGGTGGGACGCCACGAGCCGGGCTCCTTTGCTTCGCTCCGCCGGCAGAAAGGGGCGCGTCAGGCGCGCACGGGCCGGCGACACCTCCGCCGACACCCCGAATGAGTGACCTACCGCACGAAGGTTTGAGCAGACCCTAGTGACCCCGTGTGATCACTTCAAACCCCCTCGGGAAAAAACCCGGCCCCCGACCAGGTTCTTTACATTCAGCGCACGCTGCGTGCCGACGAGTTGACGGTACGCTTCCCGACGGCATGGCGAAATGGGGCATTCCACCGAGGAGTTAAGAAACGCGCGAAAGCCGCTTCAGGAGCAAAGCGGACGTCACGGGTCGGGCTCCGGCCTTCGCCACCCCGTCGGCCACCTCGCGGTCCGTCGAGACGACGACCACCGGCCGGCCCGGCGGCTCCGCGCGCACCAGCTGGCGGATCAGCTCGTCCGCCGTGACACCCGGCTTGGAGAACAGCACCCGCACCCCGCGCGGCGGCGCGAGCAGCACCGGCGCGGCCAGCTCCGCCCCGTCGAAGACGCAGGTCATCTCCGCGCCGGTCTGGGCGGCCAGCATCGACAGCCCGCCCAGCAGCCGCAGCCGCTGCTTCTCCAGCGGCATCGTCGGATAGCCGGTCTTGGTCACGTTGTAGCCGTCGACGACCAGGTGCACCTGGGGCAGCGCCAGCAGCTGGTCCAGCAGCGCCGGGTCGGTCTCCGACAGCGCCCGCGCCGCGATGTCCTTCGGGCTCATCCGGCCCGGCTCCACCGCGTCCACGGTCTCGGCGGGCCGCGTCGACACCGGCGGCAGCGCCAGCTCCCGGCGCAGCCCCTGGGCCGCGTCCAGCACCGTGTCCAGCAGCAGCCGCAGCCGCATGTCCTCGACGCTGCGGCCCTCGCGGGCGGCCCGGCGGGAGGTCTCCAGTGCCGCCTCGGCCTCCGCCAGACGGGACTTGAGCCGGCGCGTCTCGCTCTCGGCGGACGCCACCTGTGCGGCCGCCTCGGCACGGATGCCCTCGATCTCGGCGGTGACCTTGCGCAGGGCCGCCTCGCCCCGCTTGATGTCGCTCAGGGCGCTGCGCAGCTTGCGCTGAAGCGATTCGGCTTCCTTCCGGGCCGCCTCCAGCTCGCCGCGCACCTGCTCGCCGCCGTGCCGTTGCAGGTCCCGTACGTGGGCCAGCTCCTCGCGGAGCCGGTCCACTTCGCGCCGGGCCTCCTCGTCCGCCCGCTCGGCGTCGGCGCGCTGCGCCTCCTCGCCCGCGGCGGCCACCAGCTTCACCCAGCCCGCCGGCCGCAGGATGTACGCGGCGGCGGCCACGTCCAGCGGGTCGGCGGCCGCGGGCGGGGCGCCGGACTCCAGCGCCCCGGCCAGCTCCGCCTGGGCCTCGCGCACCTTCTCGGCGACGCGCCCGCGGAAGACGGCGTCCGTCTCCACCGCCGCGGCCATGGCGTTGCCCGCGAACTTGGCGCGCCGGCTCGGGGTGAACCGGGCGTACTGGCGCAGCTGTCCCGGGAGGTCCGCGACCGTCAGCCCGCCGAAGGCGTCCGAGACGAGCGCGACGACCCGGCGCCGCACACCCTCCGGCAGCGGGCGGTCGAGCACCTCGGCGGCGTCGACGGCCGCATCGGCCGGGTCAGCGCCGCTTCCTGGCTCCACAATCCGTCACCCCTACCGTGTTCTTCTCGGTGGGGCGCGGCTCCGTCAGGAGTCCGCGCCCGGCCTGTCCACAAGTTCGATCCGGTCCACCGCGTTGCACCAGCGGCAGCGGACCGACTCGATGGTCTCACTGACCACCTCACGCTCCTCGACCTTGGGCTCCCCGGCAAGATCCAGGTGGACGTACTCCACGACCTTCGACGAACGAGTGACGTCGAAACGCGTGAGGTTGCCGCACAGGGTGCAGCGCCACCGGGTGCTGTCGGTCGGCAGGGGAACCGTCATCAGGCCGCACTCTCCTTCGTAGCTCTTTCAATTAAAGCCGCCGTCTGCAGGAATCGGCGGTCCGCAGCACGTAACCCTACGGCCTGCCGAGGCGTGGGAAGGGGCCGGTCGGGTCATGCTCAATCGCATGATCGTAAAGTGGCGGGCGGCCGTGCGCGAGGCCGCCCGGGGGCCGGTGGTCACCCACGCGCTGATCGCCGCCTGCTGCGCGGTGTTCCTGCTCGGTCCGGCCTCCGGCCTGAACCCGGCGTACGGAACCGGCGAGCGGCTGCTGGAGACGGGGACCGCGCACTTCCGGCACTGGGGGGTGGTCCCGGCCGAGCTCTTCGGCGGGTCCGCGCGGGCGCTGCTGACGCCGCTGACCGCCCTGTTCGTCCACGGCAGCTGGCTGCACCTGCTCGGCAACCTCCTCTTCCTCCACGTCTTCGGGGCGATGGCGGAGGAGCGGATGGGCCGCGCCGCCTTCCTCTGCTTCTACGTCTGCACGGGCTACCTGGCGCTGGCGGCGTACGCGGCGGCCAACGCCTCCTCCGGGGAGACGCTCGTCGGGGCGTCCGGCGCGATCTCGGCGGTACTGGGCGCGTTCCTGTACCTGTTCCCGCGGGCCCGGGTGACGAGCCTGTTCCCGTTCCTGTTCTTCCTGCCGCTGCGGTTCCCCGCGTGGCTCGTGCTGCTGTTCTGGTTCGGCCTGCAGTGGGTGGCGGCGCACCGGGCGGGGAGCGGCCCCGGGGTGGCGTACCTGGCGCACCTGGTGGGCTTCTCCCTCGGCTTCGTCCACGCATGGGTGCGCTACCGGCGTGCGACTAGAGTGAGGCGACCAGCGACGGCCACCGAGGGAGACAGCCAGCCATGATCACCGCGATCGTGCTCATCAAGACCAGCGTGGACCGCATCCCCGAGATCGCCGAGTCCATCGCCGCGCTGGAGAGCGTCAGCGAGGTCTACTCCGTCACGGGGACGTACGACCTCATCGCCCTGGTGCGCGTGAACCGCCACGACGACCTGGCGGACATCATCCCGGGCCGCATCAGCAAGATCCCCGGCGTGGAGGCGACGGACACCCACGTGGCGTTCCGCACCTACTCCCAGCACGACCTGGAAGCCGCCTTCGCCATCGGCCTGGACGCCTGAGCGCTCCGCGGGGAGCCCGGTCATGACACCGCGGGCCGGTGGGAGCTGATCGCGCAGTTCCCCGTGCCCGTGCGGGGCGCGGCCGCTCAGCAGCCGGGCCCGGCGCCGGTCATACGGCCGGGACGCAGCGGCCCTCCTGCGTGCGGTACTGCCACTGCGCGCCCTCGGTGACGAGCTCCCGGACCGCGCGGACGAACCGCTCCACGTGCTCGTCGGGGGTCCCGGCGCCGAAGCTCACCCGGATCGCGTTCAGCGACCTCTCTCCCGGCGCCTCCGGGGCCCCGCACGCGCCGGGCTCCTGCGGGGCGCTGCCGAGCAGGGTGCGCACCAGCGGGTGGGCGCAGAACAGGCCGTCGCGGACCCCGATGCCGT
Organism: Streptomyces sp. NPDC090445; assembly: GCF_044769385.1. Taxonomy (NCBI): domain Bacteria; kingdom Bacillati; phylum Actinomycetota; class Actinomycetes; order Kitasatosporales; family Streptomycetaceae; genus Streptomyces; species Streptomyces sp. NPDC090445. The sequence goes on from NZ_JBIVXV010000002.1 coordinate 180,586, forward strand.
ACTCGGCCGACAGGGCGGCGGCGAAGTGGGAGCTGTTCCAGCCTTCCACCACGAAGGAGAGGACGCCGACGCGCGGGGCGTCGTCCCCGAACAGGGAGAGGATCCGGACCTCCGGGATGCCGGCGAGGCCCGCGCGGACCTGTGCGGTCAGCTCGTGCTCGCGGGCGACGAGCCGGTCGAAGCCCGCCTCGGTCAGGGCGCGGCAGGCGGAGGCGATGGCGTACACGCCGATGACGTTGGGGGATCCGGCCTCGTGGCGGGCGGCCGTGGTGTGCCACTCGACGTCGACGCCGCCGTCCTCGCGGCGGGCGACGGTCCGCGAGGCGCCGCCGCCGGCCAGGTACGGCTTCGCCTGCTGCAGCCAGTCGGCCCGCCCGGCCAGCACGCCGGAGCCGAAGGGCGCGTACAGCTTGTGCCCGGAGAAGGCCACCCAGTCCACGTCGAGGTCCCGGACGGAGACGGGGTGGTGCGGGGCCAGCTGGGCGGCGTCGAGGACGATCCGGGCGCCGTGGGCGTGCGCGGCGGCGGCGAGCTCCTTCACCGGCCACAGTTCACCGGTGACGTTGGAGGCCCCGGTCACGCAGACCAGCGCCGCGCCGTGGGGGTCCCGTTCGGCCAGGGCCCGCTCCAGGGTGGCCACGGCCTCGTCCGGCGTGCGCGGCGCGTCGAGGTACGTGACCTGCGCGCCGTCCCACGGCAGCAGCGAGGCGTGGTGCTCGGTCTCGAAGACGAAGACCCGGCAGTCGGCGGGGAGGGCGGCGGCGAGCAGGTTGAGGGAGTCGGTGGTGGACCGGGTGAAGACCACCTGGTCGGAGGGGCGGCAGTCCAGGAACGCGGCGACCGCGGCCCGGCTCTGCTCGAAGAGGTCGGTGGAGAGCTGCGAGAGGTGGCCCGCCCCGCGGTGCACGCTGCCGTAGTAGGGGGCGTACGCGGCCACGTCGTCCCAGACGCGCTGGAGGGCGGGGGCGCTGGCGGCGTAGTCGAGGGCCGCGTAGGTGACCTCGCCGCCGGTGACGAGCGGCACGGTGACGTCCCGGCCGAGGACCGGGAGCGGCCCGGCACAGGCGGCGCCGTCGGCATCGGCCGCACAGGCGGCAGAGACAGCAGAGGCGGCAGAGGCAGAGGCAGAGGCAGTGGCGACGGGGGCGGGGGCGGGGGCGGCGACAGCGGTGGCGACGGTGGCGGCGTTCAGGAATGCGGACATGGCGGTATCTCCCGGCGGGCAGGCGGAATCGGCTTCGGATGTCACCCGTCTGCGGGTACGGCGCTGCGGCCGGCCGGGGGACGGGGAAATGCCTCGGAGCACGGGCCGGGGGCGTACGGGGGTGTCCGGGTACGCACGGGGAAGGGGCCTGGTCCGAGGGGTGGAGAAGGGGCGGAGCCGCCCTATCGCATTCGCTTGCTCACGGAAAAAAGCTCCTCGAAGACCAGGACCCCTGGTGTCGAGGGATCCGCGCTTGCCGCGGACCTCGCTGCCCGCGGCCTGGTCATCACCCGGGGCACCCCGCCACGGAAGGAGGGTTGCCGGACAGCAAGCCGGGGCCAAAACGCTGTCACTCGTGACCTTGGTCAGTCATCCTGCCACAGGATGCCGCACGCACAAGACCCCGGTCCGTATGCCGGACCGGGGCCATGGCCGAAAACGATCAGTCAGGTCAGGCGTTGCTGGCGGCCACCCACCGCTCCAGGGCGGCCCGTGCCGCACCCGAGTCGATGGCTTCCGCGGCCCGCTCGATGCCCGCCCGGATCTGCTCCTCCAGGGAGCCGCTGCCCGGGTCCACGGCGACCAGGGCGGCCGCCGAGTTCAGCAGCACCGCGTCCCGCACCGGGCCGGTCTCCCCGGCCAGCAGCCGCCGGGCGACGTCCGCGTTGTACGAGGCGTCGGCGCCCGCCAGCTCCTTGACGTCCACCAGGCCGATGCCCACGTCGCGCGGGTCGAAAGCCTGCTCCTGCACCCGCCCGTCGCGCACCCACCAGACCCGGGAGGTGGCGGTGGTGGTCAGTTCGTCCAGGCCGTCGTCCCCGCGGAACACCAGGGCCGAGGAGCCGCGCTCCGCCAGCACGCCCGCGACGATGGGCGCCATCCGGGGGTCGGCGACGCCGGTGGCCTGCGCCCGGACCCGTGCCGGGTTGGTCAGCGGGCCGAGGATGTTGAAGGTGGTGCGGATGCCGAGCTCGCGGCGGGCCGGGGCCACGTGCCGCAGCGCGGGGTGGAACTTCACGGCGAAGCAGAAGGTGATGCCGGCCTCCTCGGCCACCCGGACCACCCCGGCCGGGGTCAGGTCGAGGTTGACGCCGAGCTTCTCCAGCACGTCGGAGGCCCCGCTCGCCGAGGACGCGGCCCGGTTGCCGTGCTTGACCACCTTGGCGCCGGTGCCGGCGACCACGATGGAGGACATGGTCGAGATGTTCACGGTCTTGGCGCCGTCGCCGCCGGTGCCGACGATGTCCACGGTCCGGCCGGGCACCTCGATCAGGTTGGCGTGCCCGTACATGGCCCGCACCAGGCCGTTGATCTCTGCGACCGTCTCCCCCTTGGCCCGCAGGGCGACCACGAAGCCGGCGATCTGGGCGTCGGTGGCCTCGCCGCGCATGATCCGGTCCATGGCCCACGCCGTGTCGTCGGCGTGCAGGTCCCGGCCCGAGAGCAGCGCTTCCAGTACGGCCGGCCAGGACCGGTCCGCCACGCTGTCGCCGCCTGCCGGGGTCACAACGTTCATGGTCCGCTCCTGAGGGTCCACAGTCGAATGGGAAGGCCTTCAGCCTATCCAGGCCGGGCAGACGGCGAAGAGCCCCGTCCAGACGCTGGACGGGGCTCTTGCCGTGGGCGACACCGGGACTGACCGAAATCAGACCCTCACGCGGGATCAGTGGTGGCCGTGGCCGCTCTGGATCTCCTTGAACTCCTCCACCGTGGGCTTCGGAATCTGGTTGCCTTCGCCGTACATGCCCTGGCTGAGCTTGGCGCGGAGCTTCTCCGCCATCTTGACCTTGCGCTCGACGCCGTTCTCGTCGACCGTCGGGCCGATCTCCCGCGGCTTGTACTGCTCGTGCGCGGTGAGCGTGTGCAGCTTGGCCTGGTCGAGGGTCTCGTGGACCTCGATGAACTCACCGTGCGGGAGCCGCTTGATGACGCCGGTCTCGCGACCGTGCAGCACCTTGTCGTGGTCCCGGCGCTGCAGGCCGAGGCAGATGCGCTTGGTGATGATGAACGCGATCACCGGGACGGCGAAGAAGCCGATCCGCACGAACCAGGTGATGTTGTTGATCGAGAGGTGGAAGTACTGCGCGAACATGTCGTTGCCGCCGCCGATGAGGAGCACGATGTACTCCGCGATCCAGGCGACACCGAAGGCCGTGCGGGTCGGGGCGTTGCGCGGGCGGTCCAGGATGTGGTGCTCGCGCTTGTCGCCGGTGACCCAGGACTCGATGAACGGCCACACCGCGATCGCGCCGAGGACCAGCGGGAAGAGCACCAGCGGGATGAACACGCCCAGGACGAGCGTGTGGCCCCACAGGTTGATCTCCCAGCCGGGCATGGCACGGATCAGGCCTTCCGGCATACCCATGTACCAGTCGGGCTGCGCACCGGTGGACACGTGGTCCGGGCGGTACGGGCCGAGCGCCCAGATCGGGTTGATCGAGGCGATCGCCGCGATGGCCGCGATGACACCGAAGACCAGGAAGAAGAAGCCTCCGGCCTTGGCCATGTAGACCGGCAGCAGCGGCATGCCGACGACGTTGTTGTTCGTCTTGCCGGGACCCGCGAACTGGGTGTGCTTGTGGTAGAAGACCAGGATCAGGTGGGCGACCAGCAGGCCCATCATGATGCCGGGCAGCAGCAGGATGTGGATCGAGTAGAACCGGGCGACGAAGTCGCCGCCGGGGAACTCGCCGCCGAAGAGGAAGAACGAGATGTACGTGCCGACGACCGGCACGGACAGGATCGCGCCCTCCATGAAGCGGACACCGGTGCCCGAGAGCAGGTCGTCCGGCAGGGAGTAACCGGTGAAGCCGGTGAACATGCCGAGGACCAGCAGCAGGAAGCCGAAGACCCAGTTGACCTCACGCGGCTTGCGGAACGCGCCGGTGAAGAAGACGCGCATCATGTGCACGACCATGCCGGCGACGAAGATCAGCGCGGCCCAGTGGTGGATCTGCCGGATGAGCAGGCCACCGCGGACGTCGAAGCTGATCTCCAGCGTCGAGGCGAACGCCTCGGACATCCGGACGCCCTGCATCGGCACGTACGAGCCGTGGTACACGACCTCGTTCATGCTCGGGTGGAAGAACAGCGTCAGGTACACACCCGTGAGGATGATGATGATGAAGCTGTAGAGGCAGACCTCACCCAGCATGAAGGACCAGTGGTCCGGGAAGATCTTGCGCATGTTCGCCTTGGCGAGGCTGTAGATGCCCAGGCGGCCGTCCGCCCAGTCAGCCACGCGCTCGCCGGCGGGCGCCTTGCGCTGTGTGTCAGTGGCGGTACTCATCCGCGCTCCCAGAATGCAGGACCGACGGGCTCTTCGAAGTCGCCGAGCGCCTCAAGGAAGCCTTCGCGGTTCACGCCGATCCGCAGCTGCGGAAGCGCGTGGCCGGCGGGTCCGAAGACGACGCGACCGCCGTCGGAGAGGTCGAAGGTGGACTGGTGGCACGGGCAGAGCACGTGGTGCGTCTGCTGCTCGTACAGGCTGATCGGGCAGCCGACGTGGGTGCAGATCTTCGAGTAGGCGACGATGCCGTCGTGGGACCACTCGAGTTCCTGCTTGTCCTTGATGTCCTCCGGCTGAATGCGGACGATCATCAAGGCGGCCTTGGCGATCTCGTTGTTGAAGTCGTGCGCGTCCTCCTCCAGGCCCTCGGGCATGACGAAGGTGAGCGAACCGACCGGGACGTCCTCGGGACGCAGCGGCTCGAACGTGTTCTGGTTGATGAGCAGCTTGCCCTTGGCCCACAGGGTGTGGCGCAGCTTGTCCTCGGGCAGCGGGCCCAGGTCGCGCATGATCACGACGGCGGACAGCGGCAGCATGGCCAGCGCGCCGAGCATCGTGTTGCGCAGCAGCGGACGGCGGGCGATGCCCGACTCGTTCGCGCCGTCGGCGAAGTCCTGCATGACCTTCGCCTTGACCTCGGGCGAGGCCGCGATCTCGTGGCGGTCGTCGGCGACCTCCACGTCGGACATCAGGGTGCGGGCCCAGTGGACCGCACCGGCGCCGATGCAGAAGAGGGCCGCGCCCAGGCTCATGCCCAGGGCGAAGTTGAGCGCGCTGATCTTCCCGAGGGGGAAGATGAACACGATCTTGTCGACCGGGATGACCACGTACGCCACGATGAACGCGACGGTGGCCAGCATCGACACCGTGAACAGCATCGCCACGGTGCGCTCGGAGCGCCTCGCGGCCCGCTCGTCGATGTCCTGGATGCGCGGCTTGTGAACCGGCAGGCCCGGGTCGGCGAACGGGTCTTCCGCGACCGCCACACCGGCGTGCTGCTCGTCGCCCTGCTCGCTCGGCAGGTGCTTTTCTTCGGGAATGTCTTGGCTACTCATGACTTCTTGGCCTTAGCGGTGTGGGCCGCGACCCAGACGGCGACAGCGATCAGCGCACCCAGACCGAAGATCCAGCCGAACAGGCCCTCCGAGACGGGGCCGAGGCCGCCGAGCTTCAGGCCGCCGGGGTTGACCGACTTCTCGCCGTTCACGTTCTGGAGGTACGCGATGATGTCCTTCTTCTGCTTCTCCGGCATCGTCGTGTCGGGGAAGGAGGGCATGTTCTGCGGGCCGGTGAGCATGGCCTCGTAGATGTGCTTCGGCGAGACGTCCTCGAGGTTCGGGGCGTACTTGCCGTCGGTCAGCGCGCCGCCCTCGCCGGTGAAGTTGTGGCACTGCGCGCAGTTGTTGCGGAACAGCTCGCCACCCTTCGCGACGTCGGCGCCGGCCGGGTCGTACTGCTTCGCGGTCGGCGTGATCGGACCGGCGCCGAGGGAGGCGATGTACGCCGCCAGCTGGTCGATCTGCGCCTGGGTGTAGATGGTGGGCTTCTTCGGCACCTGGGCGCCGGGCTGCTGGGCGGGCATACGGCCCGTGCTCACCTGGAAGTCGACGGCCGCGGAGCCGACGCCGACCAGGCTGGGGCCGTCAGTGGTTCCCTGACCGCCGGTTCCGTGGCAGCTTGCGCAACCCACGGCGTAGAGCTTCTTGCCCTCCTCGATGGCGAGGGACTGGGCGGTTTCATCGGCCTGCGCCTTGCCCGCAGGGGCGAAGGCGGCGTACAGCCCCCCAGTGGCCGCCAGCGCGAGGAGTAGAACGACGACCGCCGCCAGCGGATGGCGTCGTCGTGCGGAGAGCTTTTTCACGGATTACCCCGGTGTCAGGATCTTCTGCGTCGGTGTTTCTGGATGTCGGTGCCGGGTCCGGCCCGGTGACGTGCTCGCTACTTGATCAGGTAGATCGTCGCGAAGAGGCCGATCCAGACGACATCGACGAAGTGCCAGTAGTAGGACACGACGATGGCCGACGTGGCCTGTTCGTGGGTGAACCTCTTCGCGGCGTACGTCCGGCCGAGGACCAGCAGGAAGGCGATGAGACCGCCCGTCACGTGCAGGCCGTGGAAGCCGGTGGTCAGGTAGAAGACCGAGCCGTACGGGCCGGACGAGAGCGACATGCCCTCGTGCTTGACCAGCTCGGTGTACTCGAACACCTGGCCGCCGATGAAGATCGCGCCCATGACGAACGTGATGATGAACCACGTACGGAGCTTCTTCACGTCACCGCGCTCCGCGGCGAAGACGCCGAGCTGGCACGTGAGAGAAGAGAGCACCAGGATCGTGGTGTTCGTTGCCGAGAAGGGCAGATTCAGGGCCGAAGCCTGCTCTGTCCAGTACTCGGTACCCGTCACCGATCGCAGGGTGAAGTACATCGCGAAGAGGGCCGCGAAGAACATCAGCTCGGAACTCAACCAGATGATGGTTCCGACGCTGACGAGGTTCGGTCGATTGACCGTCGGGTGCGCGTGCCCGGTATCTACTGTCGTTGCTGTCGCCACGACCGACATTATGTCGGTCGCTTATCCGGCCCTCACGCCGGGGGGTGCCGTTCGGAGTGTCCGGGCCCCGTGCAGGGCCCGAACGGCCCATCAGCCGACCGTGCGCGAGCGTGTGCGAACCGATGTTGACACCGGGTCGGGAGGAGTAGCATCCCGCGCAACATCAACGTGATTCACGGCACCGTGGAGGAACGAAATGCGGTCGACTGCACGGGTTCTGGTCTACAGCGACGACGCGAACACCCGGCAGCAGGTGCGCCTGGCGGCCGGACGCCGGCCGGCCGCGGACCTGCCGCCGGTGGAGTTCACCGAGTGCGCCACGCTGCCCGCCGTCCTGTCCGAGCTGGACGCGGGCGGGATCGACGTGTGCGTCCTGGACGGCGAGGCCGTTCCGGCCGGCGGCATGGGCGTGTGCCGGCAGATCAAGGACGAGGTCTTCCGCTGCCCGCCCGTGCTGCTGCTGATGGGCCGTCCGCAGGACGCCTGGCTGGCCACCTGGAGCCGCGCGGATGCGGCGGTGACGCTTCCGGTCGACCCGGTGGAGTTCGCGGACGCCCTGGCGCGCCTGCTGCGCGCACGGCTGTCCCTGGACGCGTAGCGGGCGCCGGCGGGCGCGGCAGGCGCGGCGTACGGAGCCGGCGGGTGCGCAGGGCCGCGTACGGGGCCTGCGCACCGGCCGCGGCCCGGCCGCACCGGGGCCGTAGCGGGCCGCCCGAGCCGGGGCCGCCCGAGCCGGGTGCGGGCCTCAGACCCGCGGGCGCAGGCGGGCCTGGTCGACGACACTGCGGCCGTCCTGGGTGTCCTTGAGCAGGGCGCTGCCCTGGCGCCAGTCCTTCCAGTTCATGTTCCAGTCGCCGTAGCCGTTGCCGAAGGCGGGCATGTCCTCGCCGATGCTGTTGACGACCTGCACGAGGTCGCCCTCGGTGATGTTCTCGTAGAACCAGGCCGCGTTGCCCGTGCTCATGCCGGTGCAGCCGTGGCTGACGTTCTCGTAGCCCTGGGAGCCGACGGACCACGGGGCGGCGTGGACGTATTCACCACTCCAGGTGACACGGGTGGCGTAGTAGACGGGCAGGTCGTAGTTCTCGCTGCCGCCGATGCCGACGGTGTCGCCGCGCATCCGGACGAAGTACTGCTTGCCGAGCACCACCTTGACCCCGTTGCGGGTGGAGAAGCCGGGCTTGCCGGTGGTGATCGGAATGGTGTTGATCACTTCTCCGTTGCGCTTGAACGTCATGTGGTGGGTGGCGGCGTCGGTGAGGACCTCGACGCGGTCCCCGATCTGCAGGGTGACCGGCTTGCTGGCGGCCCCGTGCATGTCCTTGGAGATCCTGACCCCCTCCAGATTGCTCCGTACGGAAACGGTGGAGTGGGCGGGCCAGTACTCCTTGGGCCTGAAATGCACGTGCTTGTCGTCCACCCAGTGCCAGGCGCCCTCGACGCCGGGCGGGGTGTCGACGACCAGGCCGCGCTCCACGACAGCGCGGGCGGCCCGGTCCTTGACGGCCTCGTCGAGTTCGGCGGTGATGGGCTGTCCGACGCCGTATTTGCCGTCCAGCGGGCCGAATGCGACCTTCAGGACCTTCTTGGCCGGAGTGGTCTCGAACGTCAGCCTGCGCTGCCCCGGAGCGCCCCGCGCGTTCTCCGTGTTCACGGTGACGGTGTAGCGGGTTCCGGCGGCCATGGCGGTGGTGCTGTGCCAGCGGTCGCCCTTGGCGGTGAGTTCGCCCGCGAGGCGGTGGCCGAGGCTGTCCACGGCGGTGACGTCGGTGATGCGGACGCCCCCGGCGGCCTTGGCGGTGACTTCGAGGGGGCGGTTGTGGTCGACCGGGCGGCCGCCCCGGACCTGGTTGAAAGCGACTTCGTCGCCCGCGTCGTAGGGGCGGGCGGACAGCGGGTTGTCGCCGGGCCCGCATGCGGTGGCGCCGGCACCGACGGACGCGGCCAGGAGGGAGCAGCCGACGACCGTCCAGAGACGCGGTGAGTGCTTCATGGGGCCAAGGCTATGAAAATCAGACAAATAAGGCGCGTGGTGTGACTGCAAAAGAGGGGCCCGGACTCCTCCGTTCGAGGAGTCCGGGCCCCGGACCACCGGCCTTCCGGCCGGGTACTGCAGATACCGCTACTGGTTCTGGTTCTCACCGCGGTAGTACTCGTACACCCAGCCCCACAGGCCGATCAGGATGATCGGGGCCGAGAAGTACATGAGCCACCAGCCGAAGATGACGCCCATGAAGGCGAGCGCACCACCGATGGCCAGCGAGAGCGGCTGCCAGCTGTGCGGGGCGAAGAACCCCAGCTCGCCGGCCTCGTCGGCGACTTCGGCCTCCAGGTTGTCCTGGGCCATCTCGTCGACACGCTTGGCCGTGAAGGCCAGGTAGTAGCCGATCATCACGCTCAGGCCGAAGGCCAGGAAGAGCGCGGTGGTTCCCACGGGCTCCTTCGACCACACGCCGTACACGACGGCCATGATCAGAATGAAGGCGGAGAGCCAGAGGAACATCTTGCCCTGGATCTTCACTTGCCTGCCTCCTTGGCACCGGTGACAGCCTTGGCGCCGTGGTCCTCGAGGTGGTCGAGGGCCGCGATCTCCGGGTGGTGGAGGTCGAAGGCGGGCGACTCACTGCGAATACGCGGCAGCGTGAGGAAGTTGTGCCGCGGCGGCGGGCAGGACGTCGCCCACTCGAGCGAACGGCCGTAGCCCCACGGGTCGTCGACCTCGATCTTCTTGCCGTACTTGGCGGTCTTCCACACGTTGTACATGAACGGCAGCATCGACAGGCCGAGCAGGAACGAGCTGATCGTCGAGATCATGTTCAGGCCGGTGAAGCCGTCGGCGGCGAGGTAGTCCGCGTAACGGCGCGGCATGCCCTCGGCACCCAGCCAGTGCTGCACCAGGAACGTGCCGTGGAAGCCCACGAACAGCGTCCAGAAGGTGATCTTGCCGAGGCGCTCGTCCAGCATCTTGCCCGTGAACTTCGGCCACCAGAAGTGGAAGCCGGAGAACATCGCGAAGACCACGGTGCCGAAGATGACGTAGTGGAAGTGCGCGACGACGAAGTACGAGTCGGAGACGTGGAAGTCCATCGGGGGCGAGGCCAGGATGACGCCGGTCAGACCACCGAAGGTGAAGGTGATCAGGAAGCCGACGGCCCAGAGCATCGGGGTCTCGAAGGACAGCGAGCCCTTCCACATGGTGCCGATCCAGTTGAAGAACTTCACACCGGTCGGTACCGCGATCAGGAAGGTCATGAAGGAGAAGAACGGCAGCAGCACACCGCCGGTGACGTACATGTGGTGCGCCCACACCGTCACGGAGAGGCCGGCGATCGCGATCGTCGCCGCGATCAGACCGATGTAACCGAACATCGGCTTGCGCGAGAAGACCGGGATGACCTCGGAAATGATGCCGAAGAACGGCAGGGCGATGATGTACACCTCTGGGTGTCCGAAGAACCAGAAGAGGTGCTGCCACAGCAGTGCGCCACCGTTGGCCGCGTCGAAGATGTGGCTGCCGAACTTGCGGTCGGACTCCAGCGCGAAGAGCGCGGCGGCCAGGACCGGGAAGGCGAGCAGGACCAGGACACCGGTCAGCAGCACGTTCCAGGTGAAGATCGGCATGCGGAACATCGTCATGCCCGGAGCGCGCATGCAGATGATCGTGGTGATGAAGTTGACCGAGCCGAGGATCGTACCGAAGCCGGAGAAGGCCAGACCCATGATCCACATGTCGGCGCCGATGCCCGGCGAGCGGACCGCGTCCGACAGCGGGGAGTAGGCGAACCAGCCGAAGTCGGCGGCGCCCTGCGGGGTGAGGAAGCCGGCGACCGCGATGGTCGAGCCGAAGAGGTACAGCCAGTACGCGAACATGTTCAGCCGCGGGAACGCCACGTCGGGCGCGCCGATCTGCAGCGGCATGATCCAGTTCGCGAAGCCGGCGAACAGCGGCGTGGCGAACATCAGCAGCATGATCGTGCCATGCATGGTGAACGCCTGGTTGAACTGCTCGTTCGACATGATCTGCGTGCCCGGACGGGCCAGCTCGGCGCGCATGAAGAGCGCCATCACGCCGCCGATCAGGAAGAACACGAACGACGTGACCAGGTACAGCGTACCGATGGTCTTGTGGTCGGTCGTGGTCAGCCATTTCACGACCACGCTGCCGGGCTGCCTGCGCCGCACCGGCAGCTCGTTTTCATACGAGTCGGCGGCGGCACCCTGGGATTCGTTGAGGATGCTCACAGTTTGTTCGTCTCCGCATTCCGGGCCGGGTCAGTCTGCTTGATGCCGGCCGGGAGGAAGCCGGTCTGCCCCTTCTCGGCCAGTTCCTTCAGGTGCGCCCGGTATTCCTCGGGCGAGACGACCTTGACGTTGAAGAGCATCCGGGAGTGGTCGACACCGCAGAGCTCGGCGCACTTGCCCATGAAGACGCCCTCCTGGGAAGGCGTGACCTCGAAGACGTTGGTGTGGCCCGGGATGACGTCCTGCTTGAAGAGGAACGGAACCACCCAGAAGGAGTGGATGACGTCGTTCGAGGACAGGATGAAGCGGACCTTCTCGCCCTTGGGGAGCCAGAGGGTCGGACCCGGGTTGCCCGTCTCCAGGTTCTTGTCGCCGGGGATGCCCTTGTCGTAGACGCCTTCGGCGCCCGCCGGGAAGTCCTTGGTGAAGCGGTCCGGAATGGAGGCCAGCTCCTTGGGAGCCTTGCCGCCCTTCGGGGTCGCCCCGTCGCCGTCGACGTTCTCGATGTAGTTGAAGCCCCAGCTCCACTGGAAACCGACCACGTTGATGGTGTGCGCCGGCTTCGAGAGGGCGAGGAGCTTGGACTCGTCACGCGCGGTGAAGTAGAACAGCACCGAGACGATGATGAGCGGGACCACGGTGTACAGCGCCTCGATGGGCATGTTGTACCGGGTCTGCGGGGGGACCTCCACCTTGGTCCGGCTGCGCCGGTGGAACATGACGCTCCACAGGATCAGGCCCCACACCAGGATGCCGGTGACAAGAGCAGCCGCCCAGGACCCCTGCCACAGGGAAAGGATGCGAGGCGCCTCCTCCGTGACGGGGTAGGGCATTCCGAGGCGGGGGAAGTCTTCCCAGTTGTACGAGCAACCAGTGGCGGTCGCCAGAACAACGCCCGCAGTCAGCGCCTGCAGCAGCTTCCGCCGCATCGGGCGCCGCGGCGAGCGGTCGGAGCCGTAGGGACTCACGTAGCGCCTTCCCGAGAGTCTCGGCCCGCGCGGCCGGCCGCGGCCGTGTTCGGGTCGGTCGCCGGCCCTGACGCAGGCAGGGGTTTGGATGTTTATGCGGACCAAACCCTACTGGACGCTATTTGGGGTCGCGCGGGGAGGGTGCCCAACGCGCCGCTACTGCCCCCGAAGGGATGGATCCGCCGTACGGGGGACGGCGCAACACCCGCTGAATGGCGGGCTCCGGGGCGTATCTGACGCCCCCTGACCTCCCCTTCCCGCGGGCTGACGTTAGCGTGACCGGATGCCGTACTTCGACACCGCGTCCGCCGCCCCGCTGCACCCCGTGGCCCGGCAGGCGCTGCAGGCCTCGCTGGACGAGGGCTGGGCGGACCCCGCCCGGCTGTACCGGGAGGGCCGGCGCGCGCGGCTCCTGCTGGACGCGGCGCGCGAGGCCGCCGCCGAGGCGGTGGGCTGCCGCCCCGACGAGCTCGTCTTCACCCCATCGGGGACGCATGCGGTTCACTCGGGCATTGCGGGCGCACTCGCCGGGCGCCGGCGCATCGGCCGGCATGCGGTCGTGTCGGCCGTCGAACACAGTTCCGTGCTCCACGCCGCCGAGGCGCACGAGGCGGCCGGCGGCACCGCGGCCCGGGTGGAGGTGGACCGGACCGGCGCGGTCTCGGCGGCGGGATACGCCTCCGCGCTGACCCCCTCGACCGCGCTGGCCTGCCTGCAGTCGGCCAACCACGAGGTGGGCACGGTGCAGCCGGTGGCGGAGGTGGCAGAGGTGTGCGCGGCGGCCGGGGTGCCGCTGTTCGTGGACGCCGCCCAGTCGCTGGGCTGGGGCCCGGTCGAGGGCGGCTGGTCGCTGCTGGCCGCGAGCGCCCACAAGTGGGGCGGCCCGGCGGGCGTCGGCCTGCTGGCCGTCCGCAAAGGTGTCCGGTTCTCGCCCCAAGGCCCCGCCGACGAGCGGGAGTCGGGCCGCTCCCCCGGCTTCACCAACCTCCCGGCGATCGTCGCGGCCGCCGCGTCGCTGCGGGCGGTGCGGGCCGAGGCGGAGGCGGAGGCGGCCCGGCTGCGGGTGCTGGTGGACCGGATCCGGCGGCGGGTGGCCCGGCTGGTGCCGGACGTGGAGGTGGTCGGCGACCCCGTACGGCGGCTGCCGCACCTGGTCACCTTCTCCTGCCTGTACGTCGACGGCGAGACCCTGCTGCACGAGCTGGACCGGGCGGGCTACTCGGTCTCCTCCGGCTCCTCCTGTACCAGCTCCACCCTGACCCCGAGTCATGTGCTGCGGGCGATGGGCGTGCTGTCGGAGGGCAACGTACGGGTCTCCCTGCCGCGGGGGACGACCGCCGAGGAGGTCAACGGCTTCCTGGACGTACTGCCGGGCCTGGTCGCCGGGGTGCGGGCCACGCTCGGCGTGGCCGAGCCGGAGCTGCAGGCCCCGGTCGCCAGGTCCTCGGACAGCGGCGCCCTGGAGATCGACGCCCTGGGCCTGCGCTGCCCGCAGCCGGTGATCGAGCTGGCCCGGGCCATCGGCACCGTCCCGGTCGGCGGGACGGTCACGGTCCTGTCGGACGACGAGGTGGCCCGGCTGGACATCCCGGCGTGGTGCTCGATGCGCGGCCACACCTACCTGGGCGAGTCCCCCCGCCCGGCGGGGACGGCGTACGCGGTCCGCCGGGAGCTGTGAACCGGGCGGGGCTCGGCGCCCCGCCCGGTCCAGGGTGGCCGACGGGCGGGTGGCCGACCGGTGGCCGGGCGGGTGGCCGGGCGGGTGGCCGGCCGGCCGGGTGGCCGGAACTACGCGGCCAGGTGCTCGCGGACCTCGGCGGCGGCGTCCTCGCCGTACGCCTTGGTGAAGCGCTCCATGAAGTGGGCGCGGGCCAGGGTGTACTCCTGGGTGCCCAGCGTCTCGATCACGAGGGTGGCCAGCATGCAGCCGACCTGCGCGGCGCGCTCCAGGCCGACGCCCCAGCCGAGGCCGGCCAGGAAGCCGGCGCGGAAGGCGTCGCCGACGCCGGTCGGGTCGACCTTGGCGGTCTCCTCCGGGCAGCCGACCGTGATGGTCTCCTCGCCGGCCCGCTCGATCCGGACGCCGCGGGAGCCGAGGGTGGTGACGCGGGTGCCGACCTTGGCGAGGATCTCCTCGTCGGTCCAGCCGGACTTCGTCTCGATGAGGCCCTTCTCGTACTCGTTGGAGAAGAGGAAGGTCGCACCGTCCATCAGGGTGCGGATGTTCTCGCCGTCCATGCGGGCGATCTGCTGGGAGAAGTCCGCGGCGAAGGGGATGCCGCGTGTACGGCACTCCTCGGTGTGGCGGAGCATCGCCTCGGGGTCGTCGGCGCCGATGAGGACGAGGTCGAGGCCGCCGATGCGGTCGGCGACGGCCTTCAGCTCGATGAGGCGGGCCTCGCTCATCGCGCCCGTGTAGAAGGAGCCGATCTGGTTGTGGTCGGCGTCCGTGGTGCAGACGAAGCGCGCGGTGTGCAGCATCTCGGAGATCCGCACGGAGGAGGTGTCGACGCCGTGCCGGTCCAGCCAGGCGCGGTACTCGTCGAAGTCCGAGCCGGCCGCGCCGACCAGGATCGGGCGGAGGCCGAGCTGGCCCATGCCGAAGCAGATGTTCGGGCCGACACCGCCCCGCCGGACGTCGAGGTTGTCGACGAGGAAGGAGAGGGAGACCGTGTGCAGCTGGTCCGCGACGAACTGGTCGGCGAAGCGGCCGGGGAAGGTCATGAGGTGGTCGGTGGCGATGGAGCCGGTGACTGCGATACGCACGGCGTGGATGCTCCTGCAAGGACGGCAAGGGTGACAGTCAACGCTACCCGCTAACGGCCCGGACGCCGACCGCACGAAACTACCCCGTAGTAGGCCTTTCTTCGCCCGGCAGCCCGCGCCTACCGTGCCCCCATGACCTCTACCGATGGATTCGGCTACGGAGAGTACGCATCCGACACGCGGCCGGGTTTTGCGCGGCTGCTCGGCGACTGCGCCAGGATGGCCCCGCACTGGGCGGTCCCCGCGGACCCGCGTCCGGCCAGGGTGGCGCCCTCGCAGATCCACGGGATCAGCGTTCCGCCCGCCTCGGCCCGGCTCATCGCCGCCACCGCCGAGTACGGCGATTAGGGCGCGGCGGAACCGGTTTCGCCTCTGTTCCGTCACACCCGCATCAGCCAGCCACGGCGGTACGGGCGAAGGAGCATGCGGTGACCACCGAACAACCCGACACATCACGCGGCACACGGCGGCGGCCGGCCTGGGCCATCGGCTCGATCGCGGCCGCCGTCCTGCTCGCGGGCGGCGGCACGGCGTACTGGGCGTCGACGGCGTACGGCGACGGCGGGCGGGGCGGCGGTACGGCGGACAGCACGGCCTCCGCGCCGCGCGTCGCGCCGAGCCCCTCCGGGCCGGGCATCGCCCCCGGGGAACCCGACCCGCGGGGCAGCGGAGTGACGTACCGGGCGGAGGGCGGGCTGCCGTCCGCCCCGGCGGCCGCACCCTCGTACGCCGCCACCGGCGAGGTCACCGCGGAGGAGGCGGCCCGGCTCGCGGCGGCCCTCGGCATCGCGGGCAGCCCGCAGCTCAGCGGTGAGACCTGGCAGGCCGGGGAGGGCGCCGACGGCTTCGGGCCGCGCCTCACGATCAGCCGGAAGGCGCCGGGCAGCTGGACCTTCACCCGCTTCCACTCGGGCGGCGGCGCGGGCGACGACTGCCGGCGCGGCAAGGACACCTGCGGACCCGCCACCCTCCCCCAGGGCGCGGACGGCGGCAGCGGCAAGCCCCCCGCCGGAGGCGGCGGCAACCCGGTGTCCGAGGAGGCCGCCAAGACCGCGGCCGCCCCGGTCCTGGCTGCGGTCGGCCAGAGCGGGGCCCGGCTGGACGCCCGCCTCACGCAGGGCTCCGTACGGGTGGTGACCGCCGACCCGGTGATCGGCGGGCTGCCCACCCAGGGCTGGGCCACCAAGGTCAGCGTGGGCGCGGACGGCCAGGTCGTGGCGGGCAGCGGCGAACTGAAGGAGCCGGTCCGCGCGGGCGAGCAGCCGGTGGTGAGTGCGTCCGAGGCCCTGGAGCGCCTGAACCGGGCTTCGGGCGGGGGCGGCGCGGACCGCGGCCCGAGCGGCTGCGCGACGTCCGTCCCGCTGACCCCGGACGTCCCCGGCCCGTCGGACCCGCTGCCCTGCAACCCCGAGCCGCGGCCCATCAAGCCGCCGCGGACGGAGACGGTGAAGGGCGCGGTGCTGGGGCTCGCCCCCGGGACCGTGAACGGGGCCCGCGGCCTGGTCCCGGCCTGGCACTTCGAGGTGGCGGGCAAGGACGGCGCGCCCGGCCACACGGTGGTCCAGCCGGCCGCGGCGAACGGCCCCGGCAACGACGCCCCGCCCCAGCCGGCCCCGACGACGGGCGCGGGCCGTACGGTGCCCGGGTTCTCGTACACGGAGGCCGACCGGAAGCTGACGGTGAACTTCTGGGGCGGGGTGTGCAGCACCTACGCACTGGAGGCCCGCGAGGAGGCGGGCTCGGTCATGGTCCGCATCACGGACACCCCGAACGACCCGGCCCGGGCCTGCATCATGATCGCCCAGGAGATGACGGTCACGGCAACCCTGAACCAGCCCCTGGGCACCCGCAAGGTAGTGGACGCCACCACAGGCAAGCCCCTCCCCCACCAGTAACCACGACGCATACGGCGAAGGCCCCCTGGCCCAACGGCGCTTGCCGGCCCCAGGGGGCCTTCGCACACCCGCCCCGTCCTCAGCCCTTCTCGCCCATGGCTGTCCGCAGCCAGTCCAGCGTGCCCTGGCCGAGCAGTTCCCCGGCCAGCCGCTTCCCGGTCTCCGTCGTGAGCCTGGCGCGGCTGTTGTCGATCCACCGTTGGGCGGCCTCGTATCCCTGGGCCTTGTACTCGATGCCCTGGAGCAGGCACTCCAGCTTGTCGGCGTCGCGGGCGCAGACCGCCTCGGGGGAGTCCTGGGCCTCGTACTCGGCGACCAGGTCCCGGATCGCCGACGCCAGCGCCTCGGGCATGCCCGCGGTCTGGTCGGCCGTGACGGCCCGCGGGTCGGCGCCGGCCGCGTACTTCTTCCCCAGGTGGTTGACGTCCCCGGTGCGGGTCTCCTGGGTGTCGTGCCAGACGGCGAGGAACGCCGCCCGCGCAGGGTCGGCGCCCTCCAGCTCGGCGATGACGGACGCGATGACCGAGGTGCGCCACGAGTGCTCGGCGACGCTCTCGGGGTCGTTGACGCCCGCCATCCACCAGCCCGTGCGGCGGGCGTGCTTGAGCGTCCCCGCTTCGTACAGGAAACGGGCCACCGCGGACAGGTCGTCAGCCACTGGTTCTCCTCCTCACACCCCGGCAAGGCGAATCACGTGCCGGCTTCGGTCCGGGCAGGCGGGATTGTGCGATCTGGATCACACGGATGAGGCCCTGCCCCCCACCCTGACATGACGAGCTGCGAGGAGAGGGGCAAGCCCGCCATGTCCACCGACGCTACCCCGGACCCGTACGCCGACCCGCTGGTGTTCGGCCAGAGAATGCAGATCCTCCGCCAACGCCGCGGGCTCACCCGGGAACAGCTCGGCGGTCTCGTGGCCCGGTCCGGGTCGTGGGTCAAGGCAGTCGAGACCGGCCGGCTGAAGACACCCGCCCTGCCGGTCATCCTGCGGATCGCCGAAGTGCTGCGCGTTCGGGACCTGTCCGACCTCACGGGGAACCAGTCCCTGCGCGCCGACCTCTTCACCGGCCCCGGGCACCCGCGGTTCGCGGCCGTCCGCGAGGCCTTGAACGCGTTCCCGGTTGCCGGTGGCCGGGAGGCGCCCCCCACCGCCCACCTTGAGGCGCGTCTCGCCCGGGCGTGGTCCGCCCGGCATTCGGCGCCGAACCACCGTGAGGTGGTGGGCGCGCTGCTGCCCGATCTGATCCGGGACGCGCAGGCAGCCGTCCGGCAGGCCGGGACGATCGCCGACCGGAAGGCCGCCCAGGCCCGACTGGCCGAGGTGTACGCCCTCGCGCAGTTCTTCTGCGCCTACCAGCCCGACGCGCCGCTCCTTTGGCGGGTCGCCGAGCGGGGCATGACGGCCGCCCAGGACTCCGAGGACCCGCATGCGCTGGGCCTGGCCGCCTGGCTCAGCACCCACGCCCACCGCGACAGCGGGGCGTACGACGCCGCGGACGCGATCACCCTGGAGACCCTCCGGTACCTGGAGCCGCTGCTCCCCGATGCCGGCACGGACGTACGGGCCGTGGCCGGCGCCCTGACCGTCGAGGCCGGCCTGACGGCCGCAAAGCGCGGGGAGACCGGCACGGCATGGCGGTACTGGGATGAGGCCCGCTCGCTCGCGGAGTCGCTGCCGGAGGCGTACTACCACCCGGTGACGTCGTTCTCGCGGGCGGTCATCGGCGCCCACGCCGTCACGGTGGCGGTCGAACTGCGCGCGGGCCGGGAGTCGGCCCGGCAGGCCGCCCGCGCAGAGGCCGCAGCGATTCCGTCCCGGCCGCGGCGGGCCCGCCACCGGATCGAGCAGGCGCGCGCCTACCACCTCGACGCCCAGCCCGACGAGGCGCTGGCCACGCTGGCGCAGGCCCACGAGACCGCCCCGGAGACCGTGCAGTACAACGGCTATGCCCGCCGCATCATCCTGGAAGAGGCCGAGGCGAAGAGCCCGTCCCGCCGCCGGGCGTCCGAACTGGCGCACCGCCTCGGTCTCCTGACGGCCTGAGGCAAGGGGGCGCAATCCGTGCCCCTGCGGTTACCCACCGCCGCCTACCGTCGTCGCACCACCACCCGCTGACGACGGCAGGGAGCACCGGCATGGGTATGCCGCAGGATCACGTGGACGCGACCGCTCTGATCGCCCGGGCGCTCGCCCCGTACGAGGAGCGGCCCGCCGCGGAGGGCGTCGCGGCGCTCATCGGCGACCTGATCGCCTGCGGGCAGAAGCTGCACGGCGCTCTGACCGGGACGCCTTCGCGGCAGCGCCCCGCCGGGGCGTTCGAGGCCCTCGCCGAATGGGAGTACTTCACGGCGGTCGGCCCGCTGGGGTCCGGCCCCCACGCGAACTGGAACCACGCCCGCGGCCTCGCCAGGATCATCCGACAGCTCATGCGCGCACTGGAGCACGCGGCCGAGGCGAGCACACCGTGACCCGGCCGTCGCACGTACCTGAGGCCCCAACCCCACCCCTCACCCGTGCGGGGCTGGGTTGGGCCCGGTCCTCCAGCGTCGGTGATGCAGCGGTCGTACGGGGGCGGTGCGGGGCGGTCGAGGTCAGGGGGCTGCGGCAGCAGTGCTTCGGTCGGCGGCTACTTCGAGGACCATCGCCTCGTAGAACGGGGCGCCCTCCCACGGATGGGACGTGCCGACCGCGTGGTACCCCCACGCGGCATAGGCCATCCGGGCGGGGGCGGCCTCGGGCTCGGGCCTCACGGTGAGCGTGACCCGCTCCACGTCGAGGCCGTCGAGCAGAGCGGCGTGCAAGGCCGCGGCGATGCCCCGGCGGCGCCACGGCTTGCGGACGGCCAGCTCCAGGATCACCCACGTACGGGCGCCGTCCTCGCGCGTGAAGTCTGCCGGCAGCTCCCTGTCCACGTTGCTCCACCACCCGGTGTCAGCGGGGAGCAGGTATCCGTACGTGAAGCCGATGACGTCCGCGCCGTCGCGGGCGACGATCAGACGCATCCCGGCCCGCTGGACGTGCCGGAGGTAGTGGTCGATGAACTGCGCGACGTCGGAAGGGCCCTCGCTGTACGGGAGCTCGGCGTAGACCTCTTCGTAGGCCGGGAGGAACACGTCGAGCGCGCCTGCGGCCTCCTGCCCGTCGAATCGCTCGTACGTCACATCGGACATCACGCAGCCCTCCTTGCCTGCACGTACTCGGCCAACTCTCCGGCGGCCTCCCGGGCGGAGGCGGCTTCCACGGTGCCGAGCGTGCCGGCCACTTCGGCCAGCCGCTTCGTGACGCGCCCGGACTCGACCTCTTCCAGGTGCTCCAGGCTGCCCACCGCATGCGCGGCCCCCTCGTCCACCTCACCCGCGGCGATGAGGTTCTTGGCCAGGGTGATCCTGTAGAGCGCGCGGTTGCGCCCGTACGTGGTCTCCTGGTGGGCGAGGGCCGCGCTGAGGAACCGGGTCGCCGCACGGTGATGTCCCAGTTCGCTGTAGAGCAGGCCTTGGGCGTATTCCAGTTCCGCCGACCCGTGGAACATGGCCCACTCGGGGGAGGGCCGGCCCTTGCGGTTCAGGAGCTTCAACGCCTCGCCGAGGCGGCGGTTGGCCGTCGTGCCGTCACCCATCAGGGCGAGGGCGCGCGTTTCCCGGGCGGCGATGAGCGACTGGAGTGTGGGCGAGCCGAGGTGCGTTGCGCGGTCCTGGGCGGCGCGAGCGAGGTCCAGGCCGTCCCGGGCACGGCCCTCGTGGCACGCCTGGAGGCTCATGGAGGAGAACACGAGGATCTCCAGGTTCACGTCCCTCAGCATCGTGGCCGTGGTGAGGGCCTCACCGAAGTAGCGCCGCGCACTCTCCTGGTCGTCGGCGTCGTAGTAGAGCCAGCCGCAGTGTTCGGCGATCTCGCCCGCGAGGAGCTGGAGCTGACGGCCGATCGTGTCCGGGTACCGGCCCGTGTTGATCACGCGGCGGACCCGGCTCAGGTGCCGGACGGCGAGGGAGCGGACGTCTCCGCCTCCGTACGCGTCGTCCAGGTGGATCAGCGAGCGGAGGCCGGCGCGCAGTTCCGTGAGGTGGGCGGTACCGACGGCTCCGGACGCCCCGAGCGGGGTCATCGGCCGGGTAGGGGCGGGCATGCCCAAGGCGGCTGTGACGCCGACGGAGTCAGCGAGGAAGGCGCGTCGGTGCACGGCCACGGGAATGCCTTTCTGTGCGGGGTGTGCTGCTACCCCCACGTTGGCACTCGGCGGCGGCCCCGGAAACCCCAGCTCGGTCGGGCAAAGGCCGAACATGGCGTGCAACGTCCGCCATGACTTCGCGCGTGGGGCCGGAGGGTTGGGCTGCCGCCATCGTCGGACCTGGCGGTCGGTCAGCGTGACCGGCTCGCCGAGGGTGTCCGCCGTCATCTGGAACGCCCGCAGGAAGTCCGCAGGCTTCTCCCAGCCGTGGACGATGCACGCGTGCGCAAAGGCTGTCGGATCGGGTTGCACCGTCACCTCCGGTGATCTGGATGTTCCTGACGGTAGCGACTTCCGGACGCGGAAGGCCTCTCGGGCTGAAAAGTCCGGCCAAAAGTCCGGCCGAAGGTCCGGCCGCCCCGGTCCAGGAGGAGTTGGCTCATACGTGAAGGAGCCGACGCGCGACGCCCGTCGGCCGCCTACCTACTGACGACGGCAGGGAGCACCGGCATGGGTATGCCGCAGGATCACGTGGACGCGACCGCTCTGATCGCCCGGGCGCTCGCCCCGTACGAGGAGCGGCCCGCCGCGGAGGGCGTCGCGGCGCTCATCGGCGACCTGATCGCCTGCGGGCAGAAGCTGCACGGCGCTCTGACCGGGACGCCTTCGCGGCAGCGCCCCGCCGGGGCGTTCGAGGCCCTCGCCGAATGGGAGTACTTCACGGCGGTCGGCCCGCTGGGGTCCGGCCCCCACGCGAACTGGAACCACGCCCGCGGCCTCGCCAGGATCATCCGACAGCTCGTGCGCGCACTGGAGCACGAGGACGGTTGCCGCCGGGCCGGGCCGTGGGACCCCGTCGCCGTCCGGCCGCGCCGGGAGGCCCCGTGACCGGTTCCGCGGCCGGCCAGGGAGGCCGGTCCGCTCGATCCGGTGGTGGTTGGAGCTCCTTTGCCCGGCGCGAGCTGGGTCAGGTCGTGCTGCCAGTTGTCGAGGTCCTGCTGGAACAGGTAGAGCTCAAGTCGGGCATCGACGAAGCTCGCGGAGACCAGGGCATCGGCTTCCAGAATGTCGTGGCCGGTGGGCTCTCCGGGCTTGTGGCGGCCGGTCACGCGGACGACGCAGCGGTTGCCGTCCGCGTGGTCTCGCTCTCTCCTGGTCGCCGATCGGGGTGCGGGGCGCGTCAAGCCGTCCCCCGGCGGCAGCCCGCATGCGCACGCCTGTATCCGCACATGGCGAAGGCTCCCGACACGGCACGGTGCCGGGAGCCTTTTGCTGCCGCCGCGCGGGTCCCCGGCCGGGCCGGGGCCGCCGCTCGGGCCGGGGTTTAGCTGAAGGAGTCGCCGCAGGCGCAGGAGCCCGTGGCGTTCGGGTTGTCGATGGTGAAGCCCTGCTTCTCGATGGTGTCGACGAAGTCGATCGAGGCGCCCTGGAGGTAGGGGGAGCTCATCCGGTCCGTGACGACCTTCACGCCGTCGAAGTCCTTGACGACGTCCCCGTCGAGGGAGCGCTCGTCGAAGAAGAGCTGGTAGCGCAGGCCGGAGCAGCCACCGGGCTGGACCGCGACGCGGAGCGCGAGGTCGTCGCGGCCCTCCTGCTCCAGCAGGGTCCTGACCTTCTCGGCGGCGGCGTCGGACAGGAGGATGCCGTCGCTCACGGTGGTCTTGTCGTCCTGTACGGACATCTGCATTCACTCCCGAAGTGGGGCGGCTCCCCGCCTCAGGCAGGGAAACGTCGGACTCTTGCCGTCGATGGCAACGAGCGGGGCCGCGGATTCATTCCGGACCCGACGCGTGTTTCAGTCATTCATGCTCGCACACCGGGGCGGACCGGAGGACCGGGCGCAGCGACGGGTTCGTCACGCGCGGATGTGTCGCGGCGAATGCGTCACATCGACACTATGGCCATCGTCAAAGTGACGTGAACCGGCTATCATAGATAGCGTCAAATAGACGAGAAGTCGAATCTGAAGTCTCGTAGTCGCAGAACAGAAAGGGTGCGTGTCGTGACCACCGCCCAGCCTTTGGACGTCCAGCCGACGCCCCTTGCCCTGCTGCTGCTCGGCCGCGAAGCCGACCCCAAGAGCGAGCGCGGGGTGGAGTGCCCCGGCGACCTGCCCTCGCCGTCGGACCCGGACCTGGTGGCACGCGCCCGCGCGGCCAAGGAGAAGCTCGGCGACAAGGTCTTCATCCTCGGCCACCACTACCAGCGGGACGAGGTCATCGAGTTCGCCGACGTCACCGGCGACTCCTTCAAGCTGGCCCGTGACGCGGCCGCCAAGCCGGAGGCCGAGTACATCGTCTTCTGCGGCGTCCACTTCATGGCCGAGTCCGCGGACATCCTGACCGGCGACGACCAGAAGGTCGTCCTGCCGGACCTGGCGGCGGGCTGCTCGATGGCCGACATGGCCACCGCCGAGCAGGTCGCCGAGTGCTGGGACGTGCTGGCCGAGGCGGGCATCGCCGACATGACGGTCCCCGTCTCCTACATGAACTCCTCCGCCGACATCAAGGCCTTCACCGGCAAGCACGGCGGCCTGATCTGCACCTCGTCCAACGCCAAGCGGGCCCTGGACTGGGCGTTCGAGCAGGGCGAGAAGGTGCTCTTCCTCCCGGACCAGCACCTGGGCCGCAACACCGCCGTCCGCGACATGGGCATGTCCCTGGACGACTGCGTGGTCTACAACCCGCACAAGCCGAACGGCGGCCTGACCGCCGAGGAGCTGCGCGGCGCGAAGATGATCCTGTGGCGCGGGCACTGCTCGGTCCACGGCCGTTTCTCGCTGGACTCGGTGAACGACGTCCGCGAGCGCATCCCGGGCGTGAACGTGCTGGTCCACCCCGAGTGCAAGCACGAGGTCGTGGCAGCCGCGGACTACGTCGGCTCGACGGAGTACATCATCAACACGCTGGAGGCGGCCCCGGCCGGCTCCAAGTGGGCCATCGGCACCGAGCTGAACCTGGTCAAGCGACTGGCGAATCGTTTCGGTCCGGAGGGCAAGGAGGTCGTCTTCCTCGACCGGACGGTCTGCTTCTGCTCGACGATGAACCGCATCGACCTGCCGCACCTGGTCTGGACCCTGGAGTCCCTCGCCGAGGGCACCCTGGTCAACCAGATCCAGGTCGACAAGGAGACGGAGAGCTTCGCCAAGCTCGCCCTGGAGCGGATGCTCGCCCTCCCGTAACCACCGCCCATCGCGGGACCCCGCGTACGTACGACCGAAGGGCCGCCCCTCCGTGAGGGGCGGCCCTTCGGCTTACCGCTTTACCGCTTTACCGCTGCACCGCTTCGGCGCGGTCGG
Organism: Streptomyces sp. NPDC090445; assembly: GCF_044769385.1. Lineage (NCBI taxonomy): Bacteria > Bacillati > Actinomycetota > Actinomycetes > Kitasatosporales > Streptomycetaceae > Streptomyces > Streptomyces sp. NPDC090445. Next base: position 204,964 of record NZ_JBIVXV010000002.1, read on the forward strand.
TCAGACCCCCGCCGGGGTCTGCTCGTCGGCCTCGGCCTGCTGCGGGGCCGGGGCCGGGACGGCCTCACGGCGGGCCGCGCGCTTGGCGCGGCGGCGCTCCTTGCGCAGCTCGATCATCGTGTACAGGGTCGGCACGAGCAGCAGCGTCAGCAGGGTCGAGGAGACCAGGCCGCCGATCACGACGACCGCCAGCGGCTGCGAGATGAACCCGCCCTCGCCGGTGACGCCGAGCGCCATCGGGAGCAGCGCGAAGATCGTCGCCAGGGCCGTCATGAGGATCGGCCGCAGGCGGTGCCGGCCGCCCTCGACGACGGCTTCGATGACGCCCATGCCCTGGGCCCGGTACTGGTTGACCAGGTCGATCAGGACGATCGCGTTGGTGACGACGATGCCGATGAGCATCAGCATGCCGATCATCGCGGGGACGCCCATCGGGGTCCCGGTGGCCAGCAGCAGGCCCAGGGCGCCGGTCGCCGCGAACGGGATCGAGACGAGCAGGATCAGCGGCTGGATCAGCGACCGGAAGGTGGCCACCAGCAGCATGAACACGATCGCGATGGCCGCGAGCATGGCCAGGCCGAGCTGGGCGAAGGCCTCGCCCTGGTCCTCGGAGACGCCGCCGATGGTGGCGGTGGCGCCCTCGGGCAGCTTCAGCGCGCTGATCTTCGTCTGGAGCTCGGCGCCGATGGCGCCGGTGTTGTCGCCGACGGGCTTGGCGGTGACGGTCGCGGCGCGGGCGCCGTCGATGCGGGTCATCGACACCGGGCCGGGCACGACCTTGACCTCGGCGATGTCGCCGAGCCGGGCCGGGCCGACCGGGAGCGCCTGCAGCTGGGCCAGGGTGGTGGCCGGCTGCGCGGACTTGATGACGATGTCCCGCTCGGTGTTGTCCAGGACGGCCTTGCCGGCCGGGGTGCCGCGTACGGCCTGGGCGACGAGCCCGCCGAGCGCGGCCTGGTTCAGGCCGGCCTCGGCGGTCTTCGGGGTGGCGGTCACCGAGATGCGGGGCACGGACTGGGAGAGGTCGCTCTGGACGTCGGTGACGTCGTCGAGGGTGGCCATCTCGGCCCGGACCTGCTCGGCGGCCTTGGCGAGGACGCCGGCGTCGCCCGCCTTGACGACGACGCTGAGGTTCTGGCTGCCGAAGCCGCCGCCCGCGGATATGCCGGTGTCGCCGATGCCGTCGAGCTTGCCGAGGGCCTCCTCGATGCGCTTCTTGACGGCTTCGCTGTCGCCGGCGTCGTCCAGCACGACCTGGTAGGTGGCCTGGTTGGAGCCGGTGCCGCCGCCGAAGGCGGCCAGGAAGCCGGAGGAGCCGACGGTGACCTGGTAGTCCTTGACGCCCTTGACCCCGGTCAGGGCCTTCTCCACCGTGCGGCTCGCCGCGTCGGCGGCGGCCAGCGAGGCGCCGGCGGGGAGCTGCTGCTTGACGGTCAGGACGGCCTGCTCGCCCTGGTCGAAGAAGTTCGTCTTCAGCAGGGGGGTCATGCCGAGGGTGCCGACGAACAGCACGGCGGCCAGTACGAGGGTGGTCGCCCGGCGGCGGGTGACCACGCCGAGGGCCCGGACGTAGCCGCGCTGCATGCGGCTCTTCGCCTCCTTCTCCTCGGCCTCGCGGCGCGCCTTCTCGGCGCTCTCGGCGTCCCCGGCGGTGATGCCCTTCGGGGCCCGCAGGAACCAGTACGAGAGCACCGGCACGACCGTGAGGGACACCAGCAGCGAGGCCAGCAGGGCCGCGGCGACGGTGAGGGAGAACGGTCCGAAGAACTCGCCGACCATGCCGCCGACGAAGCCGATCGGCAGGAAGACGGCCACGGTGGTGAGCGTCGAGGAGGTGACCGCGCCGGAGACCTCCTTGACGGCGGTGAGGATGGCGGCCTCGCGCTCCTCGCCGTAGCCGAGGTGGCGCTTGATGTTCTCCAGGACCACGATCGAGTCGTCGACGACGCGGCCGATCGCGATGGTGAGGGCGCCCAGGGTCAGCATGTTGAGCGACAGGTCCTCGACCCACAGCACGATCAGCGCGAGGACGACGGACAGCGGGATGGAGACCGCGGTGACCAGCGTCGAGCGCAGCGAGGCGAGGAAGACCAGGATCACGATCACCGCGAAGAGCAGGCCGAGCATGCCCTCGGTGGTGAGGCTGGAGATGGACTTGGCGACCGGCGGGCCCTGGTCGGCGACGACGGTGAGCTCGGCGCCGGAGCCGAGCGCGGTGCGCAGCTCGGGCAGCTTGTCCTTGACCGTGTCCGAGATGGCGACGGCGCTGCCGTCCTTGTCCATGGTCAGGGCGAGGGAGAGGCTGGGCTTGCCGTTGGTGCGGGTGACCGAGACGGGCTTGGCGGCCTCCTGCTTGACGGCGGCCACGTCGCCGAGGCGGACGGCCTTCTTGCCGGGGCCGGGGCTCAGGCGGAGGTCCTCCAGCTGGGCGAGGGAGGTGTAGCCGGCGCCGACGCGGACGGTCCGGTTCTTGCCCTCCTCGTCGAAGGAGCCGGCGGGGACGGCCGCGCCGCCCGCCTGGAGGCCCTCGGCGAGGGCGGCGCCGTCGAGGCCGGCCGCGGCGAGCTTCGCGTCGTCCGGGGTGACGGTGACCTGGAGCTCCTGGGCGCCGTCGACGGTGACCCGGCCGACGCCCTTGATGTCCTCCAGGACGGGGACGACGGTGCGGTTCAGCTGGTCGGCGAGGGCCTGCTGGTCCTTGTCGGAGGTGACGGCGAGGACGACGGTGGGGATGTCGTCGGTGGAGCCGGCGATGACCTGCGGGTCGACCTCGGCGGGCAGCCGGACGCGGGCCCGGTTCACGGCCTGCTGGACGTCGGCGACGAGCTGCTTGGTGCTGCTGTCGCCGTAGTCGAACGTCGCCATGATCAGGGCATTGCCCTCGCTGGCGGTGGACGTGATGCCGGTGATGCCGTCCACGCCCTTGAGGTTGGCCTCGATCGGCTCGATGACCTGCTTCTCCACCACGTCGGGGGAAGCGCCCTGGTACGGGGCGAGCACGGAGACCATCGGAAGTTCGATGGACGGCAGCAGCTGCTGTTTGAGCTGCGGGATGGCCATGGCGCCGAAGAGCAGCGCGGTGATCGAGACGAGGCCGATCAGCGCTCTTTGGGCCAGGCTGAAGCGGGACAGCCAGGACATGGGCGTCGGTATCTCTCTGCAGTCGGTCTGGGCAGGGCCGGCCGAGAGGGCCGCGACAGCCGCGGCCGGCACCCAAGCCTCGCCCATGCCGGGAGGCCGATGCGTCGCCCCCAGGTCCCGTCCTTATCCGTGGCATACCGCGTCTGTAGTAGACCCGCCGGTACGAAGGAGTAGACCCGCCGGTACGAAGGTGTACGCCGGGCCGGGCCGGCCCGGTTTCGACGGCGGGTCGGCGCGCTACTCGGAGCGCGGCCGGACCAGCCCCGACTCGTAGGCGATGACGACGAGTTGGGCCCGGTCGCGGGCGCCGAGCTTGGCCATGGCCCGGTTCACGTGCGTTTTGACGGTGAGCGGGCTGACCTGGAGCAGCCCGGCGATCTGGTCGTTGGACAGGCCCCCGGCGACCTGGACGAGGACCTCGCGCTCCCGGCCGGTCAGCGCGGCGAGCCGGTCGGCGTCCTCCGCGGCCGGCCCGGCGGTGCCGGAGGAGCCGCCGCCCTGGGCGAGGAAGGTGGCGATGAGCCCCTTGGTGGCGGCCGGGGACAGCAGGGCCTCGCCGGCGGCGGCGACCCGGATGGCGTTGAGCAGCTCCTCGGGCTCGGCGCCCTTGCCGAGGAAGCCGGAGGCGCCGGCCCGCAGCGCGGCGGCCACGTACTCGTCGACCTCGAAGGTCGTCAGCATGACCACCCGGACCGCGGCGAGCGACGGGTCCTGGCCGATCGTGCGCGTGGCGGCGAGGCCGTCGGTGCCGGGCATCCGGATGTCCATGAGGACCACGTCGGGCAGGGTCCGCCGGGTGAGCTCGACGGCCTGCGCCCCGTCGCAGGCCTCGCCCACGACCTCCATGTCGGGCTCGGAGTCGACGAGCACCTTGAAGGCGCTGCGGAGCAGGGCCTGGTCGTCGGCGAGCAGCACCCTGATGGGCGTCGGCGTCTCTTCCGCGGCGATGGGCGTCGGCGTCTCTTCCACGGCCCGACCCTACGTGTCCCGGGCGGCCCGCCGGGCACCCGGGGCCGCTCAGCCCAGGGCGAGGACGATCAGCGCGGCGGCCGCGGAGGCCTCGGCCAGGGCGCCGAAGACGTCCCCCGTGACCCCGCCGAAGCGGCGCACGCAGCGGCGCAGCAGCAGCTCGGCCGCCGCCAGGGCCACCAGGACCGCGGCCGCCTGCCGGGCCGCGGCGAGCGGGCCCAGCGGCAGGGCGGCGGCCGCGGCCAGGACGGTGACGGCGGCGGCCGCCACCGCGGCCGCGGTCCGCGGGACCACCCCGGCGACCGCCGCGCCCAGCCCTTCGAGGCGGGCCGGCGGTACGCCGTCCCGGGAGGCCAGCGTCATGGCGAGCCGGGCGGTGACGGCCGCCACGACGGCGGCGGACGCGCCGCGGACCCAGCCGTCGGCGTAGGCGTCGGCCAGCGCCCCCACCTGGATCAGCAGCAGCAGGAGCAGGGCGACCACGCCGAAGGGGCCGATGTCGGACCGCTTCATGATGCGCAGGGCCTCGGCGGCCGGTTTGGCGCAGCCCAGCCCGTCGGCGGTGTCGGCGAGGCCGTCCAGGTGCAGGCCCCGGGTCAGGGCGGCCGGTACGGCCACGGTGACGGCGGCGGCCAGCAGCGGGCCCCCGCCGAGCAGCAGCAGGAGGGTGCCCGCGGCGGCGGCGAGCACGCCGACGACGAGTCCGGCGAGCGGCGCACAGGACATGCCGGTGCGGGCCGCGGGCCGGTCCCAGCGGGTGATGCGGGCGGGCAGCACGGTGAGCGTGCCGAAGGCGAAGCGGATCCCGTCGGGCAGCGAGGCCCGCTCCGCGGGCGGGACCAGGCGCGAGGGCGGGGGCTGGTCGTCGTACGTATCTGTCATCGGCGCGAACGCTACCTGTTCACCCGCCCCGGTAAATTTCCCGATACGGGGCAAACGGGACGCTGTCACGACGAAGCCGTCACAACGAAGCGGCCACAGCGAGGAGCCGGCGGTATGGGTCACTGGTGGTATCGGAACATCGTCGAGCCGGGGAAGCTCCCGCTGCTCCTCGCCCTGCTGTCGTTCGTGACGTCGTTCCTGGTCACCCGCGTCATCACCCGCCTGATCCGGGCCGGCCGGGGCCCGTTCAGGAACGTCACGCCGGGCGGCCTGCACGTCCACCACGTGGTGCCCGGGGTGGTCCTCGTGATCATCGGCGGGTTCGGCGCCGTCGCCAGCGGCGCGCACGGTGTCGGCTCGCTGATCTCCGCGGTGCTCTTCGGGCTGGGCGCGGGCCTGGTCCTGGACGAGTTCGCGCTGATCCTGCACCTCGACGACGTCTATTGGAGCGAGCAGGGCCGCAAGAGCGTCGAGATCGTGGTGCTGACGGCCGCGCTGGTGGCGCTGGTGCTGGGCGGGTTCCTGCCGTTCGGGGTCAACGACCTGACGGCGGACGAGCGGCAGAACCGCGGCCTGGTGGCGATGAACACCGCCCTGAACTTCTTCCTGGCCCTGGTCGCCCTGTGGAAGGGCAAGGCGCGGACCGCGCTCTTCGGGGTCGTCATCCCGTTCGTGGCGCTGATCGGCGCGATCCGGCTGGCCCGGCCGGGCTCCCCGTACGCGAAGCGCTTCTACGCGAACCGGCCGCAGGCCCGCGCCAAGGCGGGCCTGCGGGCCTTCCACCACGACCGGCGGTGGGCGGCCAAGCGCCGCCGGTTCGAGAACTTCATCGGGGGCACCCCCGACCCGGAGCGGACGGCGGCCCCGAAGGAACCGCCGCCGCACTGACCCCGTGCCGCCGTCGGCCCGGGACGAGCCCGGGCCAAGCCGCCGTCAGCCCGGGATGAGCCCGTCGTCGCTCAGCATCTCCCGGACCTCGGCGAGCGAGGCGTCGGGCGCGGGCAGGATCAGCTCGGACGGCTCCAGCGCGTCGTCGGGCAGCGGCACGCCGAGCCGCCGTACGGCGGCGAGCAGCGCGTGCAGCGTGCGCCGGAAGCCCGCCTCGTCGCCGCCCTCCATCTCCTGGAGCAGCTCGTCGTCCAGCGCGTTGAGCTCGGCGAAGTGGCTGTCGGCCACCGTCACCTGGCCTTCCCCCATGATGCGGACAATCATGACGGGCCCCGTCCTACTGCTTGTCGAAGCGGTGCTGGTTCTGCGGCTGCTGGGCGTTGCCGGGGGCGCCGCCCTCGATGGCCTGCTGCTGCGCGGACGGGCCGCCGGCCAGCTCGGCCTTCATCCGCTGGAGCTCCAGCTCCACGTCCGTACCGCCCGAGAGGCGGTCGAGCTCGGCCTGGATGTCGTCCTTGGCGCCGAGGCCGCTCTGGTCGTCGAGGGCGCCGGAGGCCAGCAGCTCGTCGATCGCGCCCGCGCGGGCCTGCAGCTGGGCGGTCTTGTCCTCAGCCCGCTGGATGGCCACGCCGACGTCGCTCATCTCCTCGGAGATGCCGGAGAACGACTCGGCGATCCGGGTCTGCGCCTGGGCGGCGGTGTAGGTGGCCTTGATGGTCTCCTTCTTCGTGCGGAAGGCGTCCACCTTGGCCTGGAGGCGCTGCGCGGCCAGGGTCAGCTTCTCCTCCTCGCCCTGCAGCGTCTCGTGCTGCACCTGCAGGTCGCTGACCTGCTGCTGGAGCGAGGCACGGCGGGACAGCGCCTCGCGCGCCAGGTCCTCGCGGCCGAGCGCCAGCGCCTTGCGGCCCTGGTCCTCCAGCTTCGCGGACTGGGTCTGCAGCTGGTTGAGCTGCAGCTCCAGGCGCTTGCGCGAGGTGGCGACGTCCGCGACGCCGCGGCGCACCTTCTGCAGCAGCTCCAGCTGCTTCTGGTACGAGTAGTCGAGGGTCTCGCGCGGGTCCTCGGCCCGGTCAAGGGCCTTGTTCGCCTTCGCGCGGAAGATCATCCCCATACGCTTCATGACACCGCTCATGGGCTTCGCGCGCCCCCTTCTGACGGACTTCGCTCCAGGTCACCAACGCTTGCGGTCCCCGGTTTCCCGAGTGACCGCCAACAGAACCCACAGTACGGGCCCTGTCTCCATTACCGCACTGTTCGTGAACGGATGCGCTCCTCCTCCAGGACGACTGTGCACCCGCCTCTGTCAGGCGCAAGGAGGAGACGGTTCCCCGACCCCACCCCGACGCCCTGCCACGAACCCTGCACAGGTTCCAGACGCCCGCCGTTGCCGGATCGTTCCCCGACGGGGTGGGGTACCGGTGCGCAACCACGTAGGCTTGGGTTTTGTGTTTGGTAGCCGCTCCTCCAAGGAAGAGAAGGCCGCAGCCACCGACAAGGTGAGCGCCGACCTCTCGAAGCCCCGTGACCCGCAGGCCCCCAAGGGCCGCCCGACGCCGAAGCGCGCCGTGGCCCAGTCGCAGCGCAAGGCTGCGGTGGTCTCCACCGGCGACCGCAAGGAGGACGCCAAGCGCGCCCGTGAGCGGCGCCGCGTCGAGCTGGCCAAGCAGCGCGAGGCGCTCGCCAGCGGTGACGAGCGCTACCTGCCGGCCCGCGACAAGGGCCCGGTGCGCCGCTTCGTCCGCGACTTCGTCGACTCCCGCTTCTCCGTCGCCGAGATGTTCCTGCCGCTGGCCGTGGTCATCCTCGTGCTGAGCATGATCCGGCAGCCGCAGATCCAGAACGCGGCCCTGCTGCTCTGGCTCGCCGTGATCGCCCTGATCATCCTCGACTCGGTCGCTCTGGCCTTCCGCCTGCGCAAGGCCCTGAACGAGCGCTTCGCCGACCAGCCGCGCCGCGGCGCCGTCGCGTACGGCCTGATGCGAACCCTCCAGATGCGCCGCCTGCGCCTGCCGAAGCCGCAGGTCAAGCGCGGGGAACGGCCCTGAGCGCAGACAGGCCCGGGGGGACGGGGGACGGATTCGCACAGGGCGCCAGGCTGTGGCTCGAAGGCCTGGGCGGTCTGCGCAACGCCGTCCGCCAAGAACTCGTGGGCCGGCAGGTCGATGAGCAGATCGCGCAGCGCTTCCCGGTCGGGCAGCGGCTGCGCGTCCTCGACGTGGGCATGGGCCAGGGCACCCAGGCGCTGCGGCTCGCCCGCGCCGGGCACCGGGTGACCGGGCTGGAGCAGGACCCGGGGATGCTGGCCGTGGCCCGCGCGGCGCTGGAGGCCGAGCCTCCCGGCATCCAGGACCGGGTCGAGCTGCTGGAGGGGGACGGGCGCGAGACCGGCGCCCACTTCACCCCGGGCAGCTTCGACATCGTGCTCTGCCACGGCGTACTGATGTACGTGTCCGAGCCGGACGGGATGCTGGCCGGGCTGGCCCGGATGCTCGCCCCGGGCGGGCTGCTGTCCCTGCTGGTGCGCAACGGCGACGCGCTCGCGATGCGGCCCGGGCTGGACGGCAACTGGCAGGGCGCGCTGGCCGCGTTCGAATCCGTCGACTACACGAACCGCCTGGGCCTTGAGGTACGGGCCGACCGGCTCTCCGACCTCACGGCCACGCTGTCCGGGATCGGCGCACCGCTGCACACCTGGTACGGCGTACGCGTCTTCACCGACGGCACCGAGGCCGGCGAGACCCTCCCCCCGGACGAGGACCTGGAGCGGCTCCTGGCCGCCGAGGACCGCGCCGGGCGGACCGACCCCTACCGCAGCGTGGCGGCCCTGCTGCACCTGTGCGGCGTCCGCGGCTGACCGTTCCCGGAGACAGAGGACGGTCGTCCTGGGCGACCTCGGCGCGGTCGAAGCCGCTGCCGGGCAGCCGGAGGCCGCCGCCGGGCCGGGGGGGCGGTGGTCAGCTCGCCCGCGTGTTGAACCCGGCGATCAAACCCGGCAGCTCGGCCGGCGATTCCCCCCGGAACGCCGGCAGCGTACGTGGGCCCGGACTGGCTCTGTTCACAGGCATACGCCGGCTCGATCGGCCGTATGACCCCCGAGGTAATCGACCGCTCCGCCCTCCACCGGCAGGATCAAGCACATCGACGCATCCCGTCGGGATCCGGCCGCAGTCACGAGGAGCGCCATGGCCATCAAGCCCCCCGCCATCACCACCGCGGGTTCCGTAGCCGAGGCCACCCGGGCCGTGGTGCAAGAGTTCCTTGCCGCCCGACTCGCCGGCGACACCGGGCGGCTCACCGCGCTCTTCGCGGACAAGGTCGACTGGCTGCTCGCCGAGAACCCCACCGTCCCGTGGATCCATCCGCGCTCCACCGCCGCCGAATGCGCCGGCCAGTTCACAGAGCTGATGGAACACACCGTGCCCGAGGACGCGCGCGCCTCCGTCGACACCTTCCTCGTCGACGGCACTGACGCCGTCCTGATGGGACACCTGTCGGGGACCGTACGCGCCACGGGAAAATCCTTCGAGGGCCCCTTCGCGCTGCGCCTCACCGTCGAGAACGGCCGGATCACCCGGCACCACCTCTACGAGAACAGCCTGTCGATAGCCGATGCCTGCGCCCCGTGAGGGCGGGGCCGGCGGATCTCGAAGGTTCGACAGAGAAGCCCGGCAGTCACCAGCAGCGCAGCCGCATCACAGAACTCGATCCAGAACCCCACCTCGTGCACGAAGCCACCGGACGCACGAAAACGCCTCCTCCCGGCCTGCTTGAGAGGCCGAGAGGAGGCGAGGCAAGCGCCCCCGTCGCGCTGCGGGGCGTGCGCGCCGGGCCGGGTCAGGCGTCCAGTGCCTCGCGCAGGCTCATCGCGTACAGCTCGGTGCCGCTGTCGTCGGACAGCTTCACCCGCTCGGTTCCGCCCTCCAGCAGTTCCTTCCAGTACTCACCGATCCAGGACTCCGCGTCGCCCTGCGTGGTGAACTCCTCCGGGGTGACCGCAGGGGTCGTCTCGCTGCCGTCGGCCGTCTCGAACCGCCACGTCCACGCCATGTCCGCCTCCGTTGCTCGTCCGCTGCTCGCCTTGAGTCTGCCCGCAGATTAGCCGGGCGCGCACCACTCCCGGCGACGCGGGAGGATCTTCTTGTGGAACTCACTCTGCTCGGCACCGGAACACCCGAAGGACTGCCCCGCCCCGGCTGTCCCTGCGCGGCCTGCGCGGTCTCCGTCGGCCCCCGGGCGCGCGCCGCGACGTCCCTGCTCGTCGACGGGGCCCTGCTGCTCGACCTGACCCCCGGGGCGGTCCTGGCCGGGGCCCGCGCCGGGCACTCGCTGGCCGGCGTACGGCAGGTCCTGCTGACCCACCCGCACGACGGGCCCTCGGTGGAGCTGCCGCCCGGGCTGCCCGCGGCCGTACGGGTCCCCGACGGGCGTGAGCTCGCGGTGATCAGCGGCCACCGGGTGCGGGCGGTGCCGATGGACGCGCCGGGCACCGGGTACGAGGTGACCGGCCCGGACGGCAGCCGGCTGCTGTACCTGCCGCCGGGCGCGGCGCCGGCCGGACAGGAGCCGGGCGGGCCCGGGTTCCCGCAGCGCCCGTACGACATGGTCCTCGCGGACGTGCTCGGCCGGCCGGAGGCGCTGGCCCGGCTCCGGGCCACGGGCGCGGCCGGGCCCACCACGGACGTGATCGCCGTGCACCTGGACCACGACACCCCGCCGGGGCGCGAGCTGGAGCGGCGGTGCGCGGCGGCCGGGGCGCGCGCGGTCCCGGACGGGACGACGGTGACGGTGGGCGAGTACCACGCGGTGCCGGACCTGCCGCGCCGGACGCTCGTGCTGGGTGGCGCCCGCTCGGGGAAGTCCCTGGAGGCGGAGCGGCGGCTGGCGGGCTTCCCGGAGGTCGTGTACGTGGCCACCTCCGGGACGCGCGAGGGCGACCCGGAGTGGGCGGTGCGGGTCGGGCTGCACCGGGATCGGCGGCCCGGCAGCTGGCGGACGGTGGAGACCTGCGAGCTGGCGCCGCTGCTCGCGGAGGGCGGGCCGCCGCTGCTGATCGACTGCCTGGCGCTGTGGCTGACGGACGCCATGGACCGGGTCGGCGCCTGGGACGACGCCGTCTGGGCGGGCCGGGGCCGCAAGGAGCTGCAGGAGCGGATGGCGGAGCTGGTGGCGGCCCTGCGGGCGACCCGCCGCACGGTGGTGGCCGTCAGCAACGAGGTCGGCTCGGGCATCGTCCCCGCGACGGCTTCGGGGCGCCGCTTCCGCGACGAACTCGGGCGGCTGAACAGCGCGGTGGCCGCCGAGTGCGAACACGTACTGCTGGTGGTCGCCGGCCAGGCCCTGGTCCTCAAGGAATGACCCCGGGCCCGCGATGCCCGGGCGAACCGGAACAGCCCCGAGGACGCGAACGGGGCCGCCTGGGCCGGACCGGAAACCGGGCTCGGACCGGGCCGCGAACCGGGCTGCGAACCGGGCCGCGGGGAGGTCTGGAGCGGGGCTTGGGGAGGGCCTTACCGGCTGTACGCTCTGGCAGATGACCACCCTGAATCTCGACGACTTCTCCGATCTGATCGAGCGCCCCGACGGCGGCGTCCGCCGCGATGCCGAGGAGCGCCGTGCGCGGCTGGCCGTGCCGGCCGGGGCGCTGGGGCGGCTCGACGAGCTCGCCGAGTGGCTGGCCGCCGCGCAGGGGCGGGTTCCGGTCAAGCCGATCGAGCGGCCCCGGGTCGTGCTGTTCGCCGCCGACCACGGGATCGCCACCGCCGGGGTCTCCGCGCGGGCCGCCGGCAGCGCGCACGAGCTGGTGCGCTCCGTGCTGGACGGGACCGGCCCCGTCTCGATCCTCGCCGGGCGGTTCGGGGCCTCGGTGCGGATCGTGGACGCCGGACTGGACTGCGAGCCCGGCCTGCTGCCCGAGGACGTGGTCCGGCACCGCGTGCGTCGCGGCAGCGGCCGGATCGACACCGGGGACGCCCTCACCCGCGAGGAGGCCGAGGAGGCGATCCGGCTCGGCATGCGGATCGCCGACGAGGAGGCCGACTCCGGCACCGACCTCGTCGTCCTCGGGGACCTGAGCGTCGGCGGCACCACCGTCGCCGCCGTGCTCGTCGCCGCCCTGTGCGGCACCGACGCCTCGGTGGTCACCGGGCGCGGCGGGCAGCCCATCGACGACCTGACCTGGATGCGCAAGTGCGCGGCGATCCGGGACGCGCTGCGCCGGGCCCGCCCGGTCCTCGGCGACCAGGTGGCCCTGCTCGCGGCGGTCGGCGGGGCGGACGTCGCCGCGATCACCGGCTTCCTGCTGCAGTGCGCGGTGCGCCGTACGCCGGTCATCCTCGACGGGGTCGTCTCCGCGGCCTGCGGACTGGTGGCCCAGCGGGCCGCGTTCCGCTCCCCGGACTGGTGGCTGGCCGGCCAGGCGAGCGGCGAACCCGGCCAGACCAAGGCCCTGGACCGGATGGCACTCAACCCCGTGCTCTCCCACGGCGTCACCGTAGGGGAAGGAACCGGGGCTTTGCTGGCGCTTCCCCTGGTCCAGGCGGCCGCCGCACTCGCGGCGGAGCTGCCGGAGCAGGCAGAGCCGGAGCCGGAGGACTGAACCGCCGGGGAGCCGCGGCCGCAACTGGCCACGGCCCCCCGGCTCGCCCAGCCGTGGTCGGCAACGCGACCCATATGATCGCGTTTCGTGACTCCGCCCACCGCTGAAGCGGCGGGCTTCCAACCCGAGGGTTGCGGTCCAGCCCGAACCGACCCCATTACGGGGCGTGACAAGACTACTACAGGCCGGGGAAGCGATCCCCCCGCTGGAGACTGATGGGAGAGGCGCGCTTGACCAGCGCAGATATCGACCGGAATGCCGTAAGGACGGCACAGGCCCCGCAAGCCCGACGGGCTCAGCAGGACGAGGGCGGCGGCCGCGGATCCGTCCGCTCGCGCCGCAGCGCCGCCTTCGCGGTCTGGTACCTGCGCGCCGTCACCTTCGTGAACTTCCTCAGCGCGGTGTGGGTTTCCCTCGGCCAGGACCTGCGCCGCCACAACACCGAGGACTTCTACACCCCGTACCTGCTCACGGCGGGCTTCGCGTCCGGCCTGTTCTCGCTGCTGCTCGCCGTCACCATGGGCCGGCGCAAGCGGGCCGCGTGGATCCTGAACCTGGTCCTGGCCGGGCTGCTCCTGCTGGCCTTCGCCGTCGCCGCCTTCGCCCCGTGCACCGGCGGCGAGTTCGACGTCTGCTACCCGGAGTTCCGCGACCACACCCAGAACTGGGTCTCGCTCGCCTTGACCGCGGCGTTCGTCGGCGCCCTGCTGCTGGGCCGCAAGGAGTTCTACGCCAAGGGCGACCGCTCCAACCCCAAGCTGGCCACCGCCGTCGCCGCCGTCGGCCTGCTGGTCACCTCGCTGCTCGCCGCGCTGATCGTCGGCGCCGCCAACACCGACCCGGACGCCTCGCAGGCCACGTTCCTCGGCCGGTGGCGCTACGGCGCGATGCGGCTGATCACCCTGGACCCCGACGCCCGCGACTACGCGTCGATCACCACCCCCGCCTGGGTGGACGTCGTCATCAACGTCATGTCGATGGTGCTGCTGCTCGCCGTGCTGCTCGCCGCGTTCCGCTCCCGCCGGGCCGTGGACCCGCTCACCGAGGAGGACGAGGAGAAGCTGCGCGCGCTGCTGGCCAGGCAGGGCGACCGCGACTCGCTCGGCTACTTCGCGCTGCGCCGCGAGAAGTCCGTCATCTGGTCCCCCACCGGCAAGGCGGCCGTCACCTACCGTGTCGTCGGCGGCGTCTCCCTGGCCTCCGGCGACCCGATCGGCGACCCCGAGGCCTGGCCGGGCGCCATCGACCCGTGGCTGGCCGAGGCCCGCGAGCACGGCTGGGTGCCCGCGGTCATGGGCGCGAGCGAGGAGGCCGGGCAGATCTACGCCCGGCACGGCCTGGACGCCCTGGAGCTGGGCGACGAGGCGATCGTCGAGACCTCCGAGTTCACCCTGGAGGGCCGCGCCATGCGGACCGTCCGGCAGGCGTTCAACCGCGTCAAGCGGGCCGGCTACAGCGTCCGCATCCGTCGGCACGCCGACATCCCCGCCGAGGAGATGGCCGAGCTGGTGCGCCGCGCCGACGACTGGCGCGACGGCGCCACCGAGCGCGGGTTCTCCATGGCGCTGGGCCGGCTGGGCGACCCGGCCGACGGCCAGTGCGTGATGCTGGAGTGCACCGACGGCAACGGCGACCTGCGGGCGGTGCTGTCCTTCGTGCCGTGGGGCCCCAAGGGCCTGTCGCTGGACCTGATGCGCCGTGACCGCGATTCCGAGAACGGCCTGATGGAGTTCATGGTCATCGAACTCCTGGAGCGCTCGAAGGAGATCGGCGTCACACAGGTCTCGCTCAACTTCGCGATGTTCCGCTCGGTTTTCGAGCGGGGGTCCAAGCTGGGCGCCGGTCCGGTGCTGCGGATGTGGCGCTCGATGCTGAGCTTCTTCTCCCGCTGGTGGCAGATCGAGTCCCTCTACCGGGCCAACGCCAAATACCGGCCGATCTGGGAACCGCGGTTCATGCTCTTCGAGAAGAGCTCCGACCTGCTGCGGATCGGCATCGCCGCGGGCCGGGCCGAGGGCTTCCTGGAGGCTCCCGGGCTGCCGAAGTGGCTCAACCGCAGACATCTGGAGACCAATCGTTGACAGCGTGGACGACGACCCCACTGCGGCGGTTCGCCCGCCGTGAGTGGGGGCCCCTGTCCGGGACCGTCCGGGGGGCCCTCGTCCGCGACCGCTTACGGGCCGCCCCGATGACCCTGGGGGCCGTCTGCCTGACCTCGCTGTTCCAGATCGTCCAGAACACGCCCTGGGGGTTCCTGCCCGTCCAGAACCTCGGGTCGGTGAGGGCCGCCGACCCCTTCTGGCTGGCCCTGCTGCGGACCCCGCTGTCCCTGTTCGTCCCCGCCCTCGACCTGCCCGTGTGGGGGGCCCTCGCCCAGATCCTGCTGGTGTTCGGGATCGCCGAGATCTGCATCGGCTGGTGGCGCACCCTGGCCATCGGCTACGGCGCCACCCTCGCCGGGACCACGTACGCCCGGCTCGGGCTCGCGCTGGGGCCCGACCGTCCGCTCGGCCTGCCGCTGTCCGACCGGGTCGTGGGAGACACCGGCCCGTCGGCGGCGGTCGTCGGCCTCGCCCTCTACCTGTGCTGGCGCCACCGGGCGTACCTGACGGGCGGCCTGCTGACCGCCGCCATGATCGGCGAGGTGCTGGTCAAGGACAACCTGGCCGGCAAGGAACACCTCGCGGCCCTCGCCGCCGTCCTCGGCCTGTGCCTCGCCGTCGCCGCGCGGGACCAGCGGCACACCGCCGCCCCGCTGCGGCAGCACCCTCCCCGGCCGGCGGCCGCGGCCCCGCGGCGGCCCCACCCGCACCACCCGCACCACCCGCACCGCTGACCCCGTTCCGCGGCCGCCGGGCCGCCCGCGCCGGAGCAGGCCGTACCGTATCGGGGTGACGACAGACCTCGGGCCGTTCCCCGCCACCCGGACGTGGCTGCGGGCCCATCCGCTGGCCACCGACGCCGTGCTCGCGCTCGGGGCGCTCGTCGCGATGGTCCTCGGCTCCTTCGTCGACCCCCGCGGCCCCCACGGCCCGACCTTCGGCACCCGCACCCCCGATCCGCTGTCGCTCGTGCTGATGCTGCTGGCCGCGGCGGCCCTCGTCTTCCGGCGGCGGCACACCCCCGCCGTGCTCGCCGCGACCATCGGGCTGTCCGTGGTGGAGCTCTCCTCGGGCGGGCCCCGGGTGCCCGTCGCCATGTCCGCCGTGATCGCCCTGTACACGCTGGCCTCCCGCACCGACCGGCCCACCACCTGGCGGGTCGGCCTGCTCACCATGGCCGGCCTGACCGGTGTGGCCATGCTGGCCGCCGGGCCGCTGCCCTGGTACGCGCAGGAGAACATCGGCATCTTCGCCTGGACCGGGATGGCCGCGGCCGGCGGCGACGCGGTCCGCAGCCGGCGCGCCTTCGTCGACGCCATCCGGGAGCGGGCCGAGCGGGCCGAGCGGACCCGCGAGGAGGAGGCCCGGCGGCGGGTCGCCGAGGAGCGGCTGCGGATCGCCCGCGACCTGCACGACGTGGTGGCCCACCACATAGCCCTGGTCAACGTGCAGGCCGGGGTGGCCGCGCACGTCATGGACAGGCGTCCCGACCAGGCCAAGGAGGCCCTGGCCCACGTACGGGACGCCAGCCGCTCCGCGCTGAACGAGCTGCGGGCCACGGTCGGCCTGCTGCGCCAGTCCGGGGACCCGGAGGCGCCGACCGAGCCGGCGCCGGGGCTGGCCCGGCTCGACGAGCTGGTGGACACCTTCCGCAACGCCGGGCTGCCGGTGAAGGTGATGGTGGAGCTCGACGGGGACAGCGGGCCGCTGCCGGCCGCCGTGGACCTGGCGGCGTACCGGGTCATCCAGGAGGCGCTGACCAACGTGCGCAAGCACGCGGGCCCGGGCGCCAGCGCCGAGGTCAGCGTGGTCCGGGTCGGCGTCTCCACCGAGGTCACCGTCCTCGACGACGGCGGCGCCGACAGCGCGGGCAGCGCCGCCGCCGACCCCTCCGCGGCCGCCGCGGAGGGCGGCGGGCACGGGCTCCTCGGGATGCGGGAGCGGGCCGGAGCCCTGGGCGGCTCCTGCTTCGCCGGGCCCCGCTACGGCGGCGGCTACCGGGTCCACGTCATCCTGCCCGTGAAATGAGGCGGGGCGGGGCGGGCGCCGGGCTCAGCAGGGCTTCCGCCAGGCCCCCAGCTCGTACTCCTTCTGCATGGAGCTGAGTTTCAGCTTGCGCGCGAGGCCGCAGAACCGGCTCGTCGGAAGCTCGTACTCGACGTGGAAGACGGCCTTCCCCGCCGTGACGAACGGGGTCAGCCGCTCGCACTCCCCGTACTGGGCGCACTGCTCGTTGACCGCGAAGTCGAAGTCCCCCACCAGCTGCGGGATCTGGTCCAGGTCGTTCTTCAGGCCGACCGCGAGCCCCCGGTCGTGGGCGAGCCGCGCGATCAGCCGGTTGTAGAGCAGCTGGTCCCCGGCGGTCAGCGGGAAGCCGGAGTCGTTGGTGTAGCCGTCCATGTTGTCCGGCTCCACCGCGTCGAAGCCCTTGTCTCGGCACATGTCGAACCGCTTGGCCATCAGCGGCTCCAGCTCGGTGCGGCGCCGGATGTCCAGCCAGCGCTCGCCCTCCCAGCCGTTGCCCTTGCCGAGGAGCTCCGGGGGGAAGGCCGCCGCGTCGGGCCGGAAGTCCTCCCAGGCGCCGGTGGACACGTAGCAGATGGTCCGGCGCCCGGCCTTCTTCAGCGTCTCGACCTGCTCCGCGGTCGTGGTGAAGCCGTCGACGTCGTACACCGGCACCTTCACGGAGGTGTCGAGCTTCCCGGTGAGCTGCCACTGCCATGCGGTGCCGGGCCGCGGCTGCCAGCGCCCCTCCGGCGCGGGGGCGAGGCCCGGGTCCGGCTCGCCGCCGTCCGGCCCGGCGGTGCAGGCCGCCAGGAGCAGCAGCGGTACGAGCAGCAGTGCCGCCCCGCGCCGCCGCGGCGGCCGCCTCCGCGCCGGGTTCGTCGGCCGCGCCGCCGGGGCCGTCACCGGGCGTCCCGGATCGCGAGCGGGAGGGTGCCCCAGGGGTGCGCGCCGGTCCCGGGGACCGCGCAGTGCACGGCGGCCCGGCGCTGCAGGGCGAGCTCCGCGGCGGGCGCGCCCGGCGGGACGGCGTACACGAGGTGGCAGAACCGGCCGGCGGGGTGGTCGGCGGTCCAGGAGGGCACGGCCGCGTCCCGGTAGGCGTCCCAGGGCCCTTCGAAGGTGACGAGCAGGTCGGCGAGTTCGGCGTAGCCGGGGTCCGGGTGGATGCCGTGGTTGAGGACGAGGGTGCGGGCGCCCGCGGCCCGGGCGGCGACGGCGAGCCGGCCGTAGTGGCCGAGCAGTGCCGGGTCGGGGGCGGCCTGGTCGAGGAAGGCCCCGTCGGCGCCGTACCAGTCGCGGTGGCGCAGCAGGTCCCGCACCACGTCGGCGTGGGGGCGGCGCCCGTAGTCGGTGTCGGTGTAGCCGAGGACGGGCACGCCGGCGTCGCGCAGCCGCTCGGCGACGACGGCGAACCGCGCGTCGCGGGCCTCGCCCGGCCCGCTGGCCGGGTTGAGGACCACCGAGTGCAGCCGGCCCGCGGAGCGGATCAGCAGCTCCCAGTCGTCGGGCCGGTCGTCGGGGTGCTCGTAGAGCGGCACCAGCAGCATGGGGTCCTTCTTCTCGGACGGGGTCTTGGATCGGACGGGGTCTCGGTCGGATTCTCGGTCGGGTCGTACGGGTCACGAGGGCGCACGGGACACAGGGGTCGCACGGGATCGCGGTCAGCGGTGTGCCGTCGCCCGCCCGAGGAACAGGCAGACCAGCGCGGCGAGGGCGGCCGCGGCCGTGCCCGCCACGACCAGCTGCACCAGCCGCGGCTGCCCCACCCCCAGCAGCAGGGCCAGGCTCTGCACGATGGCCGCCGAGGCGCAGACCACGGCGGCGGCCCGGACCGCCCCGAAGGACTGCAGCAGCAGCCCGGTCCACATCACGCCGCCGAGCAGCAGCAGCGTCGCGACCCGGACCCCGGTCATGCCCGGCGCGCCCGGCCAGAACAGGGTTCCCACGACGCCGAGGACGAGCAGCACCGTCAGGTACGCGGCCATGCAGCGAGCCAGCGTGCCGAGCATCCGCAGCCGGAACTGCCGGGGCGAGCGGGCGGCCCGCAGCCCGGCGAGGCTTCCGCTGCGGAACCGGTGGAGCAGCCATTCGGCGGGGCCCATGCTGAGCGTGAGCGCCACCGCGGAGGGCGCGGCGACCGCCTCGGCCGGGCCTCCGGCGAGCACCTCGCCGAGGGCTGCGTACAGCACCAGCAGGCCGGTGCCGAGGCCGAAGACCCCGTACGGCACGGAGTCGCCGAGCCGCGGCCCGCGCGGCCCGTACTCCTCCCCGTCGCCGCGCAGCACCCGCCAGCGCACCGGGCCGCCCGGCCCGCCCGCCGCCCGGCCGCGGAACCGGCCCGGGCGGTGCTCCGACCGGCCGCGGATCCGGCGTACGGCGGCCCGTACGCCGGAAACCAGGGGCAGTTCGCGGAGCGCGAGCGTGCAGGCGGCCAGCAGGGACACGGCGAGCAGGGCGACCCGCAGGAGCACGGGCGGGTCGGTGAACAGCGCGAGGACGGCCCCCGCGGCCATCGGCGCGAGCGCGGCGATGAGCAGCCGCTCCCGGCCGAGGACCAGCAGTACGGTGGCGGCCCCGACGTACACGGCCTGCCCGGCGGCGAAGGCGTGGCTGAACGGCGGCCCGCCGGGGACGGTGAGCGCGGCGGCGATGCCGAGCAGGGCCCCGGTGGGGGCGCCGACGAGCAGGGTCCGCCCGGCGGCGGCCCGGTCGCCCGTGCCGAGCCAGGAGTAGGCGCGGTGGGACAGGGTCTGGTCCCACACCCAGCCGATGAGGGCGCCGGCGAGCAGGGTGAGCGTGCCGGCGGGCAGGCCGAGCCGGTCCGGGGGCCCCTCCAGCAGGGGTGCGCCCAGGACGTAGGCGAGGCCGGGCAGGGCGAAGATCACCCCGCGGAGCAGGCAGGCGGCGAGGGACACCTTCCAGGGGTCGGTGTGGTCCTGCGGCTCGGGGAAGGCGCGCGGCACCCGCGCGTACAGCTGCTCGGCGAGGTCGAAGGAGTCCCGGCGGCCGTAGGTGAGCCGGATGTGCTCGTCGGTCATCCCGTCGGACTCCAGGATGGCGGCGATCTCGTCGGGGTGGACGGCGGCCGCGATGAACCCGTCGAGGCGTTCGGCGAGTTCGTCCATGGGGTCGGCCGCGAGGGCCCCGGCCTCCGCGCCCGTACCGCTGCGGCGGGGGCGCGGGAGGGCGGGCAGGGTGTCGCCGCCGGGGGCGCGCAGCCAGAGGGATCCGCTCACCAGGGGCTCCCGTCGGCGGCGAGCTCCCGGTGCCAGGGGGCGGCGAGCCGCTGGGTCCAGTCGTCGCCCGCGTGGACGGGCAGGACCGGCCGGCCCGCATGCTTGCGGTGGTCGAGGCCGCGGTAGATGTGCCGGAAGCCGTCCACGGACTGGTGGAGGGTGAACTTCTCGACGACCCGTTTGCGGGAGAGCCGGCCCAGTTCGGCGCGGCGTTCGTCGTCGCGGAGCAGGGCGAGGGCGGCGCGGGCCATGGTCTCGGGTTCGCGCGGCGGGACGACGAGGCCGGTGTCGCCGACGGCCTCGCGGACGCCGCCGACGTCGGTGGAGACGGTGGTCCGGCCGCAGGACATGGCCTCGATGATGCTGAAGGGGAAGCCCTCGCTGATGCTGGACAGCATCACGATGCTGCCGGCGGCGTACGCCTTGGCGACCTCCGCGATCCGGCCCTCGTAGGTGATCCCGTCCCCGACCCCGAGTTCGGCGGCGAGCTTCTCCAGGCGGAGCCTGTAGTCCTCGCAGCCGGCCGGGACCGGGCCGAACAGGCGCAGCCGCAGGGCGGGCAGTTCGGCGCGCATGAACGCGTAGGCGCGGATGAGGGTTTCGAGGTCCTTGATCGGGTCGATGCGGCCGCACCAGCTGAGGGTGGGCACCTCGGGCTCGGGTCCGGCCTCGGGGAAGGCGTACGGGTCGACGCCGTTGTAGACGGT
Organism: Streptomyces sp. NPDC090445; assembly: GCF_044769385.1. Lineage (NCBI taxonomy): Bacteria > Bacillati > Actinomycetota > Actinomycetes > Kitasatosporales > Streptomycetaceae > Streptomyces > Streptomyces sp. NPDC090445. Next base: position 225,491 of record NZ_JBIVXV010000002.1, read on the forward strand.
GCGGATCCGGTCGGCGGCGGCGCCGCCGCGCTCCTCCCAGCGGCGGTTGTACTGGTTGCAGGGGGTGATCAGGTCGGCCTGCCGGTAGCCCTCGGTGTTGAGCTCGCGGTAGAAGCCGAGGACGAGGGCCTTGACGGGCCAGCGCTCGGCGGCCCTGCGGTAGCCGAGGTAGCGCTCGCGCAGGTAGATGCCGTGCTCGGTGAGCAGGAACGGCACCCCGTCGAGGTATGCGGCGGCGAGCGCGGGCAGGGTGGCGAGGCCGCTGCTGACGGCGTGGGCGACGCTGTCGGGCGGGATCCGCACGGCCAGCGGGCGCAGCGCGTGCTCCAGCAGGTCGGTGGCGGTGAGCGCGTCGTGGACGGTGGGCGCGGCGGCGGCCGTGGCCAGGCCCGGCCTGGTCCATACGGCCATCAGCAGGCGCAGGACCGTTTCGGAGCGCAGGGCGGGGGCGAGCCTGCCGGAGCGGGCGAGGACGGCGAGCTCGCGCAGGGCCTCGGAGAACCGGCTGCGGCCTGGGGCACCCGCGGCGCCGGCGGGGGCGGGAGCGCCCGCGGCGCCGGCCGGGGGAGGGTCGAGGAGGGAGAGGAGGAAGGCCTCGTAGGTCTCGGTGAAGCGGCGGTGCGCCTTGCCGCGCAGGGCCGTTCCGCGGCCCTGGCTGCGGCCGCGGCTGCGGCTGCGTCCGGGGGCGGGTCCCCACAGGGGGAAGGCGGTGTGCCGGTAGACGTTGCGCGGCAGCTCCCAGGTGACCGGCTCGCGGCCGGTACCGGTCAGGGCTATGACGTTGAAGTCGACCTCCGGCATGCCCCGGACCAGCTGGTCGCACCAGGTGCTGACTCCCCCGTGGACGTGCGGATAGGTGCCTTCGGTGAGCATGGTGACATGGCGCCCATGGCTCATTGCGGTATGTCCCCCCGGACTGTGATGTGGTGAGCGCTCGCTCGCGCAGGGATGCGGCCGAGCGGGCTCGGAGCCCGCTCGGCCGGACGGAGAATCGGTGGGTGCTGCGGGTCAGCCGGTCAGCTTGAGCGTGATGGACGACTGGAGGGGCTCGGGGCCGGTCCAGGCCGAGCGGTTCCCGGCGTAGGCGGTGCCGAAGTCGCCCGTGCCCAGCAGGAGCTGCTTCTTGGTGCCGTTCGGGGCGGTGATCGGGGCGAGGACCCCGGAGGGGGCCTTCACGGTGACGGTGGTGCCGATCCGGTACGCGGTGACCCGGCCGGCGGCGAGCGCCTTGTCCCAGGCGGCGCGGCGGCCGAGCTCGGTGCCGATCTCCTTCATGCTCCGGTTCACGATCGGCGTGTTGGGGGCGTACAGGGTGCGGTAGGTGTCGAGGACGCGGTCCAGCACGGGGTAGAGGGTGCGGTCCTCGGCGAGGTTGGACTGGTGGACGTAGTGCGGGCGCGGGTCGTTGGCCAGGACGTGCCGCAGGGCGGTGCGGGCTTCGGCGGGCACGATGTGGTCGAGGTAGCCGGTGGCGGTGTCGAGGGGGGCGGGCAGGCAGGTGGAGGTCGCCGGGTTGTCCTCGCAGATGCCGCTGCCGCCGTGGGCGCGGCTGGTGTAGATCCAGTTGTACTCGTCGGCCATCTCCGCGTTGGTGCCCGTGTTGTAGTACACGTTCATCGGGTGGCGGGGGACGGTCTGGGCGGCGCCGACCGGACGCTGCGCGGGCTCGCGGGAGTTGTCGCTGCCGACCCACTTGACGCCGTTGTCGGCGAGCGCGCCCGCGAGGTTGGGGTTGTCCTGGGGCTGCTGCGGGAGGGTCTTCAGGCCGGAGTGCTCGCCGGTGACGAGCTCGGTGCGGTCGAGGGTGATGCCCTTGGACGCCGCCCAGTTGACGTTGTCGCGGATCTGGGCGGAGATCTCGGCCCGGCTCATCCAGGTGATGGCGCCGCTCGCGTTCTTGACGCAGGTCCACGGCTCGGTGCCGGTGTCCTGGATGCAGCCGAGGAACGGGTGGGTGTAGGTGTGGTTGAGCCAGCGGTACTTGGCCCGGTCCGCGACGAGCTGCGCGGTGAGGGCGTCGGTGCCGCCGTTCTCCGCCTTCCACTCCTCGCCGGCGCCGCCGTTGAAGAGCATGTCGAGCTTGAAGTCCTTGCTCTGCTGCCACTGCGCCGCGTACTGGGCGTCGGCGGCGGTCATCCGGATGGTGCTCTCCTTGCCCTCGCCGCCCGCGCAGGCGTAGTCGCCGGGGGTGCAGTTGAGCTGCATGTTCCAGCGGGCGTCGGGGGCGAAGACGTCGTCGACGTGGACGGCGAAATAGCTGCGGCTCTGGCCGAGGTGGACGCCCTGGGTCAGCCAGTCGACGATGCCGCGGGCGAGCAGCCGGAACTGCTGCTGGTACTGGTTGTAGCCGAAGGTGACGACGAGTTCGCTGCGGCCGTCGTGGGTGTACTCACCCACCAGCGAGGCGCGCCCGGAGCCGACGGGCGCGTCGACGTAGCTGGTGTAGCCCGCCCGGGGCCTGCCCATGAAGCCGTAGCTCTCGGGGATGAGGGCGGAGTTGTCCTCGAAGGCGACCTGTCCGCCGAGGTAGGCGAACGGGCCGGTCTTGCCGGCGTCGGTGACGGCCGCCTGGACCCCGTCGAGCTGCCCGCTGTAGCCGCCGTTGTCGGTGTACTCCAGGCCGACGCCCGGGTGGGCCCAGGTGTAGGCGTCGACCTGGCGGATCCCGTACGCGGTCTCGTACGCGGCCAGCGCCGCCATCTCGGCCGAGCCCTCCCCGAACGGGTTCTCGTTCGGCAGCACCACGCCCTGGTACTTCGCGCGCGGCCGGCCGTCGACCGTGTCGCTGAGGAACGCGGCGTCGATCACCGGGCGGCCGCTGCTGCCCAGCTGGACGCGGGTGAAGGGGACTCCGGTGTCGCGGAGCTCGGCGGTGATCGCCTCGACGGAACTGCCGCCGTCGTCGACGACGAGGACTTTCAGGTCGATTCGCGGCGTGACGGCCGCCGCCTGGGCGGACGCGCCGGGCAATGCCACGGATACCAGTGCTGCGACGGCCATTGCGGCCGCAACCCTGTTCATCCGGTTTTTGTTGACCATTTCGGCCTTTCCCCCCGCAGGCATCACTCGACTACGGCCCATGGCGGCAGGCCGGACCGAGGAGGCTCTGTGGAAATCATGCAAAGGAACCCCGCGTCCCCTTGCGAGAGTGGCCCGAGTCTCTCGGACCTCGTCAGGTCCAACGGGCAAACCTGGAACAGAGACCACAGATGGGTGAATCCCAGAACGGCCGAGTCGAACAACTTGCCAAACCCTGGAATGGCGTACGGTCCGGCTGCTACGCGTAGGCTCATTTCTGGCAGCCGTCGGGCCGGAATACGATCGCTCCGGATGGCCGTCCCACCCACTCGGCCCACAACACAAACGGAAGCGAGACTTCACCACCGTGACTGCTCTGACTCTCAGCACTGCCGGCGCGGCGACGCTGCGCGCCGACGCCCTCGTGGTCGGCGTCGCGAAGGGCCCGAAGGGCCCCGTCGTGGCCCCGGGCGCCGAGGCCGTGGACAACGCGTACGACGGGAAGCTCGCCGCCGTACTCGACGCCCTGGGCGCCTCCGGCGCCGAAGGCGAGACCACCAAGCTGCCTGCGCCGGACGGCCTCAAGGTCCCGGTCGTGCTGGCGGTCGGCCTCGGCCCGGTGCCGGGCGACGAGGAGTCCTACGACGAGGAGGCGCTGCGCCGCGCCGCCGGTGCCGCCGCCCGCGCCCTGCACGGCAGCAAGAAGGCCGCGTTCGCGCTCCCCCTGGAGGACGCCTCGGCCGTCACCGCGGTCGCCGAGGGCGCCCTGCTGGGCGCGTACGCCTTCACCGCCTACCAGGGCGGCGAGAAGAAGGGCGCCAAGAACGGCGGCCCGAAGCTCCCGCTCGCCGAGGTGGCCCTGCTGGGCACCAAGCCGCGTGACAAGGAGCACAAGGCCGCGGCCGAGCGCGCCACCGTCGTCGCGGCCGAGGTCAACACCGCCCGCGACCTGATCAACACCCCGCCGAACGACCTCACCCCGGCCTCCTTCGCCTCGATCGCCTCGGCGACCGGCAAGGAGCACGGCATGAAGGTCCAGGTCCTGGACGAGAAGGCCCTCGTCAAGGGCGGCTACGGCGGCATCATGGGCGTCGGCAAGGGCTCCGAGAACCCGCCGCGCCTGGTGAAGATCTCCTACACGCACCCGGACGCGGAGAAGCACCTCGCCTTCGTCGGCAAGGGCATCACCTACGACTCGGGCGGCATCTCCCTGAAGCCGGCCGGCCACAACGAGACGATGAAGTGCGACATGTCCGGCGCCGCCGCCGTGTTCGCCGCCGTCGTCGCCGTGGCCCGCCTGGGCCTGGCCGTCAACGTCACCGGCTGGCTCGCGCTCGCCGAGAACATGCCGTCCGGCTCCGCCACCCGCCCCGGCGACGTGCTGCGCATGTACAGCGGCAAGACCGTCGAGGTCCTCAACACCGACGCCGAGGGCCGACTCGTCCTGGCCGACGCCCTCACCAAGGCCTCCGAGGAGAACCCGGACGCGATCGTCGACGTCGCCACCCTGACCGGCGCGATGGTGCTGGCGCTGGGCAACCGCACCTTCGGCGTCATGGCCAACGACGACGCCTTCCGCACGTCGGTCCACGAGATCGCCGAGGAGGTCGGCGAGGCCTCCTGGCCGATGCCGCTCCCCGCCGACCTGCGCAAGGGCATGGACTCCCCCACCGCCGACATCGCCAACATGGGCGAGCGCATGGGCGGCGGCCTGGTCGCCGGCCTCTTCCTGCAGGAGTTCGTCGGCGACGGCATCACCTGGGCGCACCTGGACATCGCGGGCCCGGCCTTCCACGAGGGCGCGCCGTACGGCTACACCCCCAAGGGCGGCACCGGCTCGGCCGTGCGCACCCTGGTGCGGCTGGCCGAGCGCACGGCCACCGGCGACCTGGGCTGACGCACCGGACGCACCGGGCCGTCACACCGCGTCGCGGCGCGGTGTGACACCTGACATGTGACGCACGACGCACACCCGGCCCCTCGAAGGCACCGATCAAGGGGCCGGGTGTTCACGCACAACGAAATCCGTAGGTTTCTACGCCTCGGTAACCCCTGCTTCCGGCAGAACGACCTGCCACAGTCCGGGCCCGGCGTCCCGTGTTCCCGCGACAAATGCGAAGATGGGTTCTCGGCAGGACAGGGCCCACCACAGGGCCGAAGAAACAAGCGGCCGAACACCAGCCGCCGCCCGGTCACTGAGGACCGGTGCCCGGCGCACATGCATGGAGGACGTGACGTGGCGAACGACGCCAGCACCGTTTTCGACCTAGTGATCCTCGGCGGTGGCAGTGGCGGCTACGCCGCGGCCCTGCGCGCTGCCCAGCTGGGTCTGGACGTTGCCCTGATCGAGAAGAACAAGCTCGGCGGCACCTGCCTGCACAACGGCTGCATCCCCACCAAGGCTCTGCTGCACGCGGGCGAGGTCGCGGACCAGGCGCGCGAGGCCGCGCAGTTCGGTGTGAAGACCTCCTTCGAGGGCATCGACATCGCCGGTGTGCACAAGTACAAGGACGACGTGATCGCCGGCCTGTACAAGGGCCTGCAGGGTCTGGTCGCCTCCCGCAAGGTGACCTACATCGAGGGTGAGGGCCGCCTGTCCTCCCCGACCACCGTCGACGTGAACGGGCAGCGCATCCAGGGCCGCCACGTCCTGCTGGCGACCGGCTCCGTGCCGAAGTCCCTCCCGGGCCTGAACATCGACGGCAACCGGATCATCTCCTCCGACCACGCGCTGGTCCTGGACCGCGTCCCCGAGTCGGCGATCATCCTCGGCGGCGGCGTGATCGGCGTCGAGTTCGCCTCGGCGTGGAAGTCCTTCGGCACCGACGTCACCATCATCGAGGGCCTGAAGCACCTCGTCCCGGTCGAGGACGAGAACAGCTCCAAGATCCTGGAGCGCTCCTTCCGCAAGCGCGGCATCAGGTTCAACCTCGGCACCTTCTTCGACAAGGCCGAGTACACCGAGAACGGCGTCCGGGTCACCCTGGCCGACGGCAAGACCTTCGAGGCCGAGGTGCTGCTGGTCGCCATCGGCCGCGGCCCGGTCTCGCAGGGCCTGGGCTACGAGGAGCAGGGCGTCGCGATGGACCGCGGCTACGTCCTGGTCGACGAGTACATGCAGACCAACGTGCCGACCATCTCGGCCGTCGGCGACCTCGTCCCGACCCTGCAGCTCGCGCACGTCGGCTTCGCCGAGGGCATCCTGGTCGCGGAGCGCCTGGCCGGCCTGAAGGTCGTCCCGATCGACTACGACGGCGTGCCGCGCGTGACCTACTGCCACCCCGAGGTCGCCTCCGTCGGCATCACCGAGGCCAAGGCCAAGGAGATCTACGGTGCGGACAAGGTCGTGGCCCTGAAGTACAACCTGGCGGGCAACGGCAAGAGCAAGATCCTGAAGACCGCGGGCGAGATCAAGCTCGTCCAGGTCAAGGACGGTGCCGTGGTCGGCGTCCACATGGTCGGTGACCGGATGGGCGAGCAGGTCGGCGAGGCCCAGCTGATCTACAACTGGGAGGCCCTGCCGGCCGAGGTCGCGCAGCTCATCCACGCGCACCCGACCCAGAACGAGGCGCTCGGCGAGGCCCACCTGGCCCTGGCCGGCAAGCCGCTGCACGCACACGACTGATCCAGTCACGGGCGCGACGACCACAAACCGCACCATTCGTAAGGAGCAACTGAAACCATGGCGGTTTCCGTATCCCTTCCGGCGCTCGGCGAGAGCGTCACCGAGGGCACTGTCACCCGCTGGCTGAAGGCCGAGGGCGAGCGCGTCGAGGCCGACGAGCCGCTGCTCGAGGTCTCGACCGACAAGGTCGACACCGAGATCCCCTCCCCCGTGTCCGGCATCCTGGCCTCCATCAAGGTCGCCGAGGACGAGACCGTCGAGGTCGGCGCCGAGCTGGCCGTCATCGACGACGGCTCCGGCGCCCCCGCCGCGGCCCCCGCCCCGGCTGCCGAGACGGCTGCCGCTCCGGCGCCGGTCGCCGAGGCGCCTGCCGCTGCCGCCGCCCCGGCTCCGGTGGCCGAGGCCCCGGCTGCCGCTGCTGCCCCGGCCGCGTCCGGCACCGACGTCGTGCTGCCCGCCCTGGGCGAGTCCGTCACCGAGGGCACCGTCACCCGCTGGCTGAAGGCCGTCGGCGAGACGGTCGAGGCCGACGAGCCGCTGCTCGAGGTCTCCACCGACAAGGTCGACACCGAGATCCCCGCGCCGGTCTCCGGCACGCTGCTGGAGATCGTGGTCGGCGAGGACGAGACCGCCGAGGTCGGCGCCCGTCTGGCCGTCATCGGCGTCGCGGGCGCTGCCCCGGCCGCCGCCCCGGCTCCCGCTGCCGCCGCTCCGGCTCCGGCCGCCCCGGCTCCGGCCGCCCCGGCGCCCGCCCCGGTGGCTCCGGCCGCGCCGGCTGCTCCGGTGGCTCCGGCTGCTCCGGTGGCCCCGGCCGCTCCGGCTCCGGTCGCCCCGGCCGCTCCCGTGGCCGCCCCGGCGATCACGGGTGACGAGGGTGCGTACGTGACCCCGCTGGTGCGCAAGCTCGCCTCCGAGGCCGGCGTCAACCTGAACACGGTCACGGGCACCGGCGTCGGTGGCCGCATCCGCAAGCAGGACGTCCTGGCCGCCGCCGAGGCCGCCAAGGCCGCCGCTGCCGCCCCGGCTCCGGCCGCCGCCGCTGCTCCGGCTCCGGCCGCTGCCGCCGCGGTGTCCGAGCTGCGCGGTCAGACGGTCAAGATGACCCGCATGCGCAAGGTCATCGGCGACAACATGATGAAGGCCCTGCACTCGCAGGCGCAGCTGTCGTCCGTGGTCGAGGTGGACGTCACCAAGATCATGAAGCTGCGCGAGAAGGCCAAGGCCGGCTTCCTCGCCCGCGAGGGCGTCAAGCTGTCCCCGATGCCGTTCTTCGTCAAGGCCGCGGCCCAGGCGCTGAAGGCCCACGCGGTCGTCAACGCCCGGATCAACGAGGACGAGGGCACCATCACCTACTTCGACTCGGAGAACATCGGCATCGCCGTCGACTCCGAGAAGGGCCTGATGACCCCGGTCATCAAGGGTGCCGGTGACCTCAACCTGGCCGGTATCGCCAAGGCGACCGCCGACCTGGCCGGCAAGGTCCGCAGCAACAAGATCACCCCGGACGAGCTGTCCGGCGCGACCTTCACCATCAGCAACACCGGCTCCCGCGGCGCGCTGTTCGACACGGTCATCGTGCCGCCGAACCAGGTCGCGATCCTGGGCATCGGTGCCACGGTGAAGCGCCCGGTGGTCATGGAGACCGCCGAGGGCACCGTCATCGGCGCCCGCGACATGACGTACCTGACCCTGTCCTACGACCACCGCCTGGTGGACGGCGCGGACGCGGCCCGGTACCTCTCGGCCGTGAAGGCGATCCTGGAGGCCGGCGAGTTCGAGGTCGAGCTCGGCCTGTAAGGCTCCCGCTGCCCCGCAGGCAGCAACCCGTACGGCGCCCCTGTCCGGATTCCACTCCGGGCGGGGGCGCCGTCGTCATACCCTGCCGGTCCACAGGACGTCCGACAGGGGGCTTGCAATGGCGCGCACACGGGTGATCGATCTTGTCGTGGTCCTGCCGGGAATCATGGGCAGCCGCCTCGCGGACGCCGACGGCAAACCCGTCTGGGACCTCTCGGGCGGCGCCCTGTGGCGCGGCCTGCGCCTCTTCGGCGACTCCCTCGGCAATCTGCGCGTCCCGAAGGACACGGGCAACGACCACCCCGGCGACGGCATCGTCCCCGTCGGCCTGATGCCGGACGTCCACGCCATCCCCGGCATCTGGCACCCGGTCGACGGCTACACGGACCTCCTGGCCTGGCTGGAACGCGAGTTCACCCTCACCCCGGGCGAGAACCTGCTCCCGTTCCCGTACGACTGGCGCCTGTCCTGCCGCTGGAACGCGGAACGCCTCAAGGAAGCGGTGGACCGAACCCTGGCCCGCTGGCAGGACTCCGCCCCGGAACGCCGCGACGCCCGCGTCGTCTTCGTCTGCCACTCCATGGGCGGCCTGGTCGCCCGCCACTACGTGGAACGCCTCGGCGGCCACGAGGTCACCCGCCGCCTGATCACCCTCGGCACCCCGCACCGCGGCTCCCTCGCCGCCCTCGCCCACCTGGTGAACGGCCTCCGCAAGGGCTGGGGCCCCTTCGGCATCGACCTGACGGCCTTCGCCCGCAGCCTCCCGTCCCTCCACCAGCTCGCCCCGGACTACGCGTGCGTGACCGCCCCCGGCGGCCTCGCCTACGCCCGCGACCTCCCGAACCTCCCGGGCGTGGACCCGGACCTCCTGACGGACGCGGCAGCCTTCCACGCAGACCTCCGCGAAGCAGCGGCAACCCGCACCACCCCGGTCCCCCTGCACGCCATCACGGGCATCCGCCAGCCCACCCACACCACGGCAGACCTGACGGGCGACCTCCTCACCCCCCTCTGGCTGATCAACGGCACCGACGAACGGGGCGACGGCACGGTCCCCCGCCTCGCCGCCCGCCCCGCGAACGCCGACCTCTCCGGCTACACGGTGGACGAGGCCCACACCCCCTGCGAGCAGCACGGCGCCCTCCAGAACAACCACGGCGTCCGCGACGCCCTGGCCGGCCTCCTGGGCCAGGAACGCCCCTTCCACCGCGGCAACGAGGACGAGGCCGTCCCCCTGAGCGTCCTGGCCCCCTCCTTCCTGCCGCCCGGCGACCCGTACGAGGTCTCGGTCACGATCCCCGCCGAAACCCCCGACCACGACTCCCTCCACCTCACGGCAGACCTCCGCCCGGCCACGGGCGCGGAACCCCTCTCCCGCACCCTCCGCCCCCTCGGCGAGGGCCGCTACACGGCCACCTTCCCGGCTCCGGACCCGGGCGCGTACCGCTTGGCGGTCCGCGTCACGGCCCGCGCGGAATCCAAGGTGACGGCCCTGACCCTGGTCGGAGGCGCCGATGCCTGAGGACACCAACGACATCCGGGGAACGGCACTCGGCATCGTCGTGGAGCACTACAAGAACCCGAAGTTCCGCACTCTGACGGGCGCCACGGCCCAAATGGAGGAGCTGTGCGCCCTCCTGGCAGCCCGCGGCTACACGCCCACGGTCGTCCGGGACCCGAAGAGGGCGACGCTCTGGGACGAGGCGAAAGGCTGGGCAACGGAATGGAGTGAGACGGGCGGGCACGGCCCGGCGGTCATCCTGTGGTCCGGACACGGTGAGCTGGACGGCCAGGAGCTGCGTCTGGTCATGCCCGACACCGACGATCCGAAGCTCGCGAGCGATACAAATTCGGCCAATCTGTTGGCCGAGGCAGCGATGCTCAGCAAAGCGGACCAGACGCTGCTGATCATCGACACTTGCCACGCGGGCGCGGGAGTGATCGAGTCCCTCCAAAGCGCGGCGAACAGGCTCTCCGAGCGGAACCTCCCCCCGAACCGGTCCTCATGGCTCGGGGTGATCGCGAGCTGCCGCCCCCAGGAGAAGGCCGAGGCGGACGGCATCCTCCTGAAGACGCTGGCCCTGGTACTACGCGAAGGCCCGCAGACGCACCAGTACCGCCACGACTGGAGCCCTCACAACAGCCAGGTCACGGGGTCCACGGTCATCAACACAGTGATCGCTGCGTGGCCTCGGGACATCGGCCACCAGCCCTGGCCGGCCATGTTCGGCAGCGACGGAATGATGTTCAACAACCCGCGGTGGAGGGCAGCCGCGGAACCGATGCTGGTGGAGCATCTGGTCCAGGCGAGCCGCGGGGCGGCCCTGGCGGACGAAGGCTGGTTCTTCAGCGGCCGCCGCCGCGTCCTGGGCGAGATCACGGCATGGCTGGAGGCCCGCAGTCCCGGCCTCTACCTGGTCACGGGCAGCGCCGGCAGCGGCAAATCGGCGGTGCTGGGCCGCATCGCCACCCTGTCCGACCCCACCCACCGGGCGGACATCAAGGAGCATGGGGCGTTGGCGGCCGACGACCCGGATCCGGGCGAGGGCTCGGTGGACGCCTCGCTGCACCTGCGCGGCCAGACGGTGCAACAGCTCGCCGAGGCCATCGCCCGCGCACTGGGCCTCCCCGCTCCCCAGACCCCGGCGGCGCTGATCGCCGAGGTCGAGAAGCAGTGGCCGACCGGCACCGAGCACCGCCTCCCGGCCCTCGTCCTCGACGGCCTCGACGAGGCGGCCCCCGACCAGCCCCACCCCATAGTCGAACAGCTCCTGGCCCCCCTGAGCCGCTTGGTCTGCGTCCTCCTGGGCTCCCGAGACCGCTCGTTCAGCCCTCGGCAGGCTCCTCGGGAGCCCCTGGGCCGGGCGGTGAGCCGCCTGCTGGATGTCCGGGCCCAGGCGTCCGACTTGGACGACGAGTCCGACACGACGGACGACATCCGCGCGTACTGCCGCCGCCGGCTCCTGTCTCGCATATCGCCCGAGGAAGAGGCAGCCAAGGCGGCCGCTCTGATCGCGAGCCGTGCGTCCGTCCACACGGGCGGTTTCCTGTTCGCGAGGATGGCGTCGGACTCCCTGATCCGCCGATCCGCAGCGTCAGAACCGGTGGACTGGGCCCATGCGATCCCGTCCTCCATCAGCGCAGCGTTCACCGAGGACCTGCGAGACGGGCCCAAGCGCGAACGGGACGGCGTGGTACTTCCCCACGCAGCCCAGGACCTGCTGACCGCGCTGGCCTGGAGTGCCTTGAACGGCATGCCTGCCCGAGGGGTCTGGGAGGCCGCGGCCTCGGCTCTCAGCACGGACGGCACCCCGTACGGCCCCGAAGACGTGGACTGGCTGCTGAACGCGTACGGCCGCTACGTCGTGGAGGACACCGACGGCGTGCAGGCGGTCTACCGCCTCTACCACCGAGAGTTCATCCGCCACCTGCGGCACACAGCGGAGGATTCCGGTGCAGCGCATCGCGTGGCACGAGCACTGGTCGATCTCCTGCGGAACCAGACCGACGACGCCTTGGTGATGGAAAACGCGAACCCGTACCTGCGGGTAGCGCTGACGGCGCATGCAGCGCTGGCAGGTGACCAGGGAATCGCACTGATCCGTGAGCTCGTCGACATACGCGAGGACGTGTTCCGCCCGGCTCTGGCATACGTACTCAACAATGTGGCGGCGGCACGCTCACGAACTGGCAGGCGCCCCGAGGCACTTGTATCAGCGCAGGAAGCCGCCGACCTCTACCGCACCCTCGCAACCGACAACCCGGCCGCATACCTCCCCCACCTCGCCGGCGCCCTCAACAACCTCGCCGCATTCCAGGCCGAGACCGGAGACCGGCAGGGCGCACTCACCACCGCCACCGAAGCCGTCACCATCCGCCGCACCTTCGCAGCCGACAACCCGGCCGCATACCTCCCCGACCTCGCCGGCGCCCTCAACAACCTCGCCGCATTCCAGGCCGAGACCGGGAACCGGCAGGGCGCACTTACCACCATCACCGAAGCCACCCACCTCTACCGCACCCTCGCAACCGACAACCCGGCCGCCCACCTCCCCGACCTCGCCATGTCCCTCAACAACCTCGCCGTCCGTCAGGCCGAGACCGGGAACCGGCAGGGCGCACTCACCACCATCACCGAAGCCGCCGACCTCTACCGCACCCTCGCAGCCGACAACCCGGCCGCCTACCTCCCCGACCTCGCCGCCGCCCTCAACAACCTCGCCGCATCCCAGGCCGAGACCGGGAACCGGCAGGGCGCACTCACCACCATCACCGAAGCCGCCGACCTCTACCGCACCCTCGCAGCCGACAACCCGGCCGCCTACCTCCCCGACCTCGCCGCCGCCCTCAACAACCTCGCCGCAT